>NZ_CP081002.1:1102500-1247975 GCF_029590555.1 Sphingobium sp. V4
GACCTGGCGGTGACGGACGGCGAAGGCATGACCAGCTTCGCGGTCGGCCCGACCTACTGGGTGGGATCGCTGCCGGTCTGGATGAGGATCGCCTACTGGTTCAGCCAGCGCCCCATCCTGATGGCGGCGAGCGGCCTGCTTCTGGCGCTGTTCCTGGCGGGCCCCGCCTATCTTTACCTTAACCGGCAGGCCAAGCGCCGCCTCGCAGCGGCGGACGAAGCATGAGCAGGACCATTATGATGCGTAAATTGCTGATCGCGGTCCTGGTCGGATCGACCGCCGTCCCGTGCATCGTCCAGGCAGAGGTGCCGGGCGTCGCCGCCCTGGTCCAGCAGGGTCGCTACTGGCAGGGCAAGGGGCGGCAGGATCTGGCCAACCAGGCCTTTCGCCGTGCGCTGGTGCTCGACCCGTCCAATGGAGAGGCGCGGCGCGGCCTGAACGGCGGCGGCTCGCGGACTCCAGCGCGTCCCCCTGCCGCTGCAAAACCGGCTGCTGCGCCTACGCCAGCGCGCCAGGCTCGCTCCGCCGGCCAGCCGACGCCCCGGACGCGCAGCGACACCGGCGGGGACGCGCGGGCTGCCGGTTTTCGCGCGCTGGAACGTAGCGATCTGGCCGAGGCTTCCACTCTGTTCGAGCGCGCACTGTCGCGCAATGGTGCCGATGCCAGCGCACTGGGCGGCCTTGGAATCGTAAGACTGCGCCAGAGCCGCTTCAGTGAGGCGCGCGACCTGTTGGAGCGGGCATCGCGAACGGGGTCGGCGGCGCAATGGGCGGAGGCACTGGCCAGCGCCCGCTTTTACGGCGACCTTGCCGACGCACAGGCGGCATTGTCGGCAGGCCGTCTTGCCCAGGCGCAGGCAAAAGCAGAGGGTCTGGTCCGATCAGGCTACATCGATCGCCAACCCGCGCTGGAACTGCTGGCGAACATTTATGAACGGCAGGGCCGCTACGCCGATGCCGCAGACATGTTCCGCCAGGCGTCGACCCAAGGGGCCAGCGACAGCCAGTCGGAAGCTCGCCTGAAGAGTCGGGCCGCGCGCGGCCGCGCGTTGGCCGCCGTGGCGCAGGGCGATCCGGTGACCGCTGAGCGGGAATTCCAGTCGGGCCTGTTGCTCGACCAGAGCGATCCTTGGATCCGCTACGAATATGCGCGGTTCATGATCGATCGCGGCCGGACATCCGACGCCGACTCTCTTGTCCGGTCGCTTTCTGCCTCCTCCAGTACCGACGCGCTCTATGCCGCCGCGCTCATCAACGCTGAGCTTGCCCGCCCCGCTGCCGCCGATGAGCTGATCAGCCGGATTCCCGATGTGCAGCGCACGACGCAGATGCGGAACTTCGCTCTGGGCCTCAAGACCGATCAGGCAATCCGCCGCGCCCGCGAGATCGGCGCAATGGGGCGTCAGGCGGAGGCTCGCGCGGCATTGCAGCAGCTGAGCGGCACGCCCGGCATGACCGCTGCCAAGCAGGCGGCGATTGCCGACGCGCTTTATGATCTGGGTGACCTCGACGGGGCGGCAGGGCTGGCGCAGCAGGCACTGGCGGGCGACATCAGCGATGTGGAAGGCTATGAGCCCGTCGTCCGTGTGTTGGCCAAGACCGGCCGCGATGACCTCGCCGCAGCCGCGCTTCAGCGAGCCAACCAGATGGCAGGCGGATCGGCCGATGGCCAGCGGGCTCTGGCACGGATCAGCGGCGGCATGGCGGCCGCCCAGGCGGACCGGCTGCGCCTGGCGCAGCAATATGCGCCAGCGTTCGACTTACTCCAATCGGCCTGGAATGCCGCGCCCGGCAACCGAGAGGTCCTGTCCGCGCTCGCCCGGCTCTATCAGTCCGGCGGCATGCCTGCGCGTGCGGCGCAGAGCTATCAAATGATCCTGGCGCAATCGCCCAAGGATCGCGACGCCACGCTGGGCCTGATCGAAACAGCAGGCGCGGCGGGGGACACTGCGCTCTCCCGTCAGGCCATCGACCAGGCAGCCCAGCAGTGGCCGAACGATCATGAGGTCTATCTGGCCGCTGCCCGGATGGAGCAGGCGCGCGGCAACGAAGGGGCGGCCATCCGCTACCTGAAGCGAGCGCGCGAAATCTATGCAAGGCAGGCAGGCATCGCGCCGACGCTAACCGCGGCCAATCCCTTTGGCACGGCGGCGATAGGCGAAAATCCGTTTCGTTCGCAGGCTGTCGCGCCTGCCCCAGCCCCTATCAACCCCTTCGCGCTCAGCGGGGGCGCGCGGCTTCCTTCGCCCGCCAGCTATGGATCGGGCTATGGCGGGCCTGCTCAGACTGCGGTCCCGCAGCAGAGCAGCTTCGCCGCTGGGACGCCGGGGTTCGCGAGCAACGCGCTCGCCTCCGCCGCTTTCACTTCCTCCTCATCCTTCGAAACGCCCCAGGGCGGCAGCGGCATCGGCGATCCCGTGCTGGCACGCCTCGAATCCGACATCCGCTCCCTGTCCAGGGACAGCGGCCCGCGCGCCGAGGTGGAAACCGGCTATCGCGAGCGGTCCGGGGAACCGGGCTTGAGCGAGCTCAAGGAACTGACCGGCTCAGCCGCCATTTCCACCAGCATCGGCAATGGCCGTCTATCGGCCAAGGCGGAAGCGGTGGTGCTCGATGCCGGTGCGCCCAGCCAGTCCGGGCAAGCGCGCTTCGGTGGCAATGGCCTGCCGGAGGCTGCCGCCATCGTCGGACAGGTGGACGAGGCAAACATCCCGGTCGGGACGCAGCATGCGTCCGGCGTGGCGTTGTCGGCATCCTACAAGAGCCCGCTGTTGCAGCTGGAGGCGGGCACCACGCCGCTCGGATTCGGCAACACACGGGCGACCTGGCATGCGGCGGTGACGCCGCAATTCTCCTCTGTGGCGTCAGGCGAGATCTGGTTCGAGCGCCAGCCTGTCAAGGACAGCATCATATCCTATGCCGGTGCCCGCAATCCGGCCAGCGATGCCGCTGTCGGCGCGGCCATGGCGCAGATCGCCAATGCGGCGCGAGACCCCGTGACGGGCCTGTCCCCGGTCGACTATGCCACTGGTGGCGCCTATGGGCTGGACGAACGCTGGGGCCAAGTGATGAAGACCGGCGGCGGCATATCGTTCAGCTATGATCGGAACGGCACCGGCTTCTACGGTGATGCCACCTACCACCAGTATCGCGGCGAGAATGTCCGGAACAACTATGGCATCCAGCTGAACGCGGGCGGCTATATGCGGGTCTATCAAGGCAATGGCTCGACCGTGACTGGTGGCATCAACGTCAATTATCAGGATTTTGCCAACAACCAGAACTTCTTCACATTCGGACATGGCGGCTATTTCAGCCCGCAAAGCTTCCTCAGCGTGGCCTTCCCGTTGCGCTACACCTATGACAGCAGTCGCTGGGAAGTGCGGGGTAATTTTGCGCCCGGCTACCAGAGCTTCGATCAGGACGCCGCCAATCTCTATCCGACCAGTGACGCCGCGCAGGGGCTTCTTAACGATTTGAAGCTACAGGATAGCGATGTGCGTTCTAGATATGATGGCCTTAGCAAGACCGGCTTCGCCCTTTCCGCTGATGGAGCCATCTATTACCGCGTTAGCCCCTCGACACGGGTTGGAGGACAGATGGGCATGAACACATTCGGCACGTACGACGAATTCCACTCGCTGATCGGCATTCGCCAGTCGCTGGGAGCCGGGCGATGAACGAAACCACTCACCGCTTCATGGCGGCCGGACCCGTTGCTGCGGATCCCAAGGGGCTTGCCCTTCTCAGTGCGATTACCGCCGCTGAAATCTGGGCGAGCGCCTCTCCTGCACAGGCGCGCGGCTTTTATATGGCGGTCGGGCGCAGGCTCGCCGCGGCTCAGCCGATGGACGAGGCCACCGATCTGGCGCTGCTCGCCACCCGCGCCAACATGCTGTGGGCGGCGCTCGATTGGGGCCATGTCGACCTGCATATGGAAGATCAGGGCATTGCCATCCGGCATGAGGGGCTGCCCCAGGCACTGGACGGGGACGTCGACGGCCACTGGCGCGAGATCGTCAGCAGCGTGCTCGAGGGCGTCTATGACGCATGGTTCCGTGCGCTGGGAAGCGGTGCGACGCTGATGACGCGAACGGTCGATTTCAATGGCGGAACGCTGGACCTCTGGCATGGTCATTGACCGCCGCAGTTTTGCATTGGGCGCGTTAGCGGTGATGACGGGATCATGCGCCCGCGCTGGCAGTCCGAGGAGCCGGAGCGGCCGGAGCAGCAGTCCGGCCGCCAAGGCGCTGTGGGCTCAGTTCAAGGCAAGATTTCTGGACCCGTCCGGTCGGATCGTCGACACCGGCAACAACAATGTCAGCCATAGCGAAGGACAGGGCTATGGTTTGTGGCTTGCTCAGATGGCTGACGACAAGACGGCCTTCACCAGCATGTTCGAATGGACGGAAAAGACGCTGGCCCTGCCAGATTTGGCCCTCTACGCGTGGCGATACGACCCGCGCCAGACTGACAAGGTGGCCGACAGAAACAATGCCACCGATGGCGACATATTCATCGCCTGGGCGTTGGCCCGGGCGGGAGAACAGTGGAAGGAACCTTTGTTTACCTCGCGATCGGAGGAGATAAGGGCTGCCATATTGACGCATCTGGTGACAGAGCGTTTTGGCAGGCGGCTGCTTTTGCCTGGGCTGGACGGCTTTTCGACACCGAATAAGGTGACGGTAAACCCATCCTATCTGGTCTGGCCGGCCTTCGACAAATTCCTCTCTCTGGATGGGCGCGGCGTCTGGGGACCATTGGTGACCGACAGCGAAAAGCTGCTTCTGGGCGCCCGGTTCGGACCAAATCGCCTGCCAACCGACTGGGTGGACGTGACCGCCGACGCTGCGTTGGCGCCTGCCACCGGCAAGCCGCCACGCTTCGGCTTCGACGCCGTCCGCGTGCCGCTCTATGCCATGGCCGGCGGCCGCAGGACGTTGGTCGATCCCGTCATTTCTTTCTGGCGCCAATATGCGCGACTGGGAAAGACGATCCCCGCCTGGATCGACGTGCAGTCCGGGCAACTCGCCGACTATCCCCTTTCAGCCGGGGGGATGGCTGTCGTCGATCGAAGCCTGGATCGCGCAACGACGCTTGCGATGCCGACAGACTATTATTCCGCCGCGCTCCAGAGTCTCTCGACGGCCCTCTGACTATGTTTGGTTCGGCAAAAGCGCAGATGTACAGGTTGCGTCATTCGATCTGTCCGTTTTCCAACAGCGTTGAAACTACGCCTGGACACATCGGAAGTAAGGCAGATCAGGCCTTACCCATCGACTGATCTCGCCCTTCCTCTCCCCTGCAGCGGCATTTGGTCGCGACAAGAAAGCGTAGAGCGTTCTCACCGGCATGTCGTTGTCGCGAATGGCAGCTCGCGAGATACACGAACTGCTGACAAAATAGCTGGCATTATCGCGCGCTTCCCCGCCAACCTTCGAACTTGAGAATGACCGATTCCGACTTGTACCCAGATTCACGTAGCCGGATGGGAAGGGCGTAAGCTGGTCGACGGCCGTAGGAATAGCTGCCCTTCCGGACTTGGAATCGAAATTGGCCCCCACGGTAACAAAGGGTCGGTTGTGATGCACACGACTGCCTTCCCATGAGAACCTGCCGCTGTCCCAAATGGCTTGGGCCAACGACAGGTCTTGATGCAATTTTGGCGTCCGCGGCCGGCCCTTCGAAACCGGCCTTCCCAAAACACGGGTCGGGACAATATCGGGCGCGGTCAGGCAGGACTCTGTTGACGGTCGCTACGCCTTCGATCGGGAAAAAATGAGTGCATCCATCGACCATTCACCGCCGCCGCGGGCGACAAGGGGAAGCAGGATCGCGGCCCAGCTGAGATGCGTCGGCCAGGCATCGGGATAGACGAAGGTCTGGATGACCATGGTCATGCCGAGCAGGGCGAACCCCGAAAGCCGCGTGAACAGGCCCAGCACCAGCAATATCGGAAACAGATGTTCCGACCAGGTCGCCATCGTCGCCGCAAGGTCGGACGGCACGAGCGGCAGGGCATATTCGATGCGGAACAGTTCATATGCGCTGTCGGTGATGGTGATGACGCCCTCCACCTTCGTGCGTCCCGACAGGAAGAATATGGCCGCAATGCCGAGCCGCGCGATCAGCAGCAGCAGGGCGTCGGGCAGCAGCGTTTCGATCCGCCGGATGACGGCGTCGCGCATTGGCAAGGACAGGGTCATCGTTCGTCTCCAGAAAGGATGGCCGGGACGGAATCGCGCCCCGGCCGTCATGGTCAGGCCTTGGGGGAAAGCGCGCCGTTGCCCTTGGGCGTCTTGATCGACGTACATGTGCCGGCCTTCACCAGTTTCCAGGCATTGCCCTGATAATCGACCTTCGAGGTACCCGCGCAGCTCGTGCCGGGACCGGCCGCGCAGTCATTCTTGCCGGCGAGCGAGACGCCGTAGCATTTTTCCATCTTCGGCTTCGTCTCGGCATGGGCGGAAGTGGCGAGTGCGGTCGCCGAAGCGATGGCGATGCTGGCGGCAAGCGCCGCATGAGTGGTACGCATGTTGATGTCCTCTTCGATCCGTTGCCTCTGCGCGCGGCCCGGACAGGGGCGGGACCGCGCGGTGACCGGGGATGAGGCGTGAAGCCCGTGTCACATCGGTGGGTTCGGGGAACGTCAAGTTGTGGTTACAATCGAACAGCGCAAAAAATTTCCGTCGATGATGTAACCGATGGCCGGTCCGGTCCGAACATGCGGGCGAGGAGATTGAATGCAGACCACAGAGGAGCATCTGCGCGCGTTGATGATCGATGGGCTGGACGGTGATGCCGCGGCCCATGCGGCATTGCTGCGCCTGCTTGTTCCGCTGCTGCGGGGTTTCTATCGGCGCCGTGTTCGCGGCGCCGACGACGATGTCGAGGATATGGTGCAGGACACCCTTATTGCCGTTCATACCCGCCGCGCGACCTATGACCGCGGGCGCGCCTTCACCGCCTGGCTCTATGCGGTCGCCCGGTACAAGATGATCGACCATTTTCGCCGCGTCGGCCGGTTGCGGCCGATCGACGATCTGGAAGACCCTCTGGTCGCCGACGCATTTGAGGAAAGCAGCATCGCGAAGCTCGACATCGACGATCTGCTGGAGCATCTGCCGCCCAAACAGGCGCGGATGATCCGCGCGACCCGGCTGGACGGGCTGAGCGTCGCCGAAGCGGCAAGCGCGGAAGGCATAGGCGAATCCGACGTGAAGGTGTCGGTGCATCGCGGGCTGAAGGCGCTGATGGCGCGGGTGCAGGGGGCGATGCGATGAATACCGACGATCTGATCCGGCAGCTTGCCAGTGATACGCGCCCGGTGGGCAGAAACAGCGTCGCGTGGCGGTTGGCCATCGGGATCGTCGCTGGCGGTATCGCATCTGCGCTTCTTATCCTGGCGTCGATCGGCGTCCGCCCGGATTTGGGCACGGCCATGCAGGGCACGTCCTTCTGGGTGAAATGGGGCTATACCTTCTCCCTTTCGATCGCCGCGCTGATGATGACGGCCCAGCTCGCGCGGCCAGACAGCGGTCGATTGCGGGGCCTGTGGGCGCTTGCGATACCCGTCCTGCTTCTCGCGGCGGTCGGCCTACTGGAATTGGCGCGCACGCCCTCGTCGCAATGGCTGGCGATGTGGCTCGGCCATAGCTGGAAGAGCTGCCCGTGGCTGGTGCTGTCGCTGTCGGCGCCAATCTTTGCCGGCCTGCTATGGTCGTTTCGCAGGCTCGCCCCGACCCGGCTCCGCGCGGCCGGAGCGGCCGCCGGCCTGTCGGCGGGAGCCTTCGCGGCGACGGTCTACTGCATCCATTGTCCCGAAGTGTCGGCGATCTTCGTCCTGACCTGGTATTCGCTGGGGATATCGCTCGCGACCCTGATCGGGATGCTGATCGGGCCGAGGCTGCTGCGCTGGTGAGGCGCGATCCGCGGCGTCTCGCGGGATGTTTCCGCCGGCCGCGTAAATTTCTGCCGCCCCTGTAACCGCGCGCCGCTCCGAACCGAATGACAGGGGCCATATGGCTCAACATATTTCGGAGAGATCATCATGCTCACCTATAACAGCGGCATCGGCATGGCCGCTTCCGCCGCCGCCATCGCCATCGTATCGGCAGCAGCGGCCCCGGCCGTGGCGCAGGACGGCGCGGATACGAAGGTCGTCCGTTGCTACGGCGTCAACAGCTGCAAGGGCACGTCCGACTGCAAGACCGCCAGCAACGAGTGCAAGGGGCAGAATGTCTGCAAGGGGCATGGTTTCAAGGCCATGACCGTCAAGGCGTGCAAGGCGGCCGGAGGCAGCCTCACCGAGCCGAAATGACGTTCCCATGCCCGGCGCGACCATTCGCGCCGGGCAGTCCTCATGAGCAGGGAGTATGCCCATGATCCCGTCCTTTCCCGGTTTCGGACTTGGCCTGCGCAAAGAACATTATGCCGGCTTTTTGGACCATCACGTCGCGGTCGATTTTCTTGAGGTGATCTCGGAGAATTTCATGGTCGAGGGCGGTCGGCCGCGGCGCATCCTGCGCGATATCCGCGCCCGCTACCCCGTCGCCCTGCATGGCGTGTCCATGTCCATCGGCTCGGCCGACGGCCTCGATCGGGCCTATCTTGCCCGGCTTCGCGCGCTGGTGGACGACATCGAGCCGCTGTTCGTGTCGGATCATCTCAGCTGGTCGCGGATCGAAGGGTTCAGTTCCCACGATCTGCTGCCATTGCCTTACACGCAGGAAGCACTGGACATCGTCAGCGCGAACATCGACCGCGCGCAGAATGCGCTGGGCCGTGCGATGCTGATCGAAAACCCGTCGACCTATATCGATTTCGCTCCGGCGGACATGACCGAATGGCAGTTTATCGACGCGCTGTGCGCGCGGACGGGCTGCGGCCTGCTGCTCGACGTTAACAATGTGTTCGTCAGCGCCTGCAACCATTGCTTCGACCCTGTTGCCTATCTCGACGCCGTGCCCCATCGCCACGTGCGCCAGATTCATCTCGCCGGGCACAGCCAGGGCGACCATCTGCTGATCGACACGCACGACCAGCCGGTGCCTTCGTCCGTGTGGCAGCTCTTTGCGCATGTCCTGCCGAAGCTCGGGCCGGTCGCGACGATGATCGAGCGCGACGACGCCATCCCGCCGCTGGTCGACCTGCTGGCCGAATTGTCCACCGCACGGCGGATCGCCGCGGGAACCATGGAGGAAGCGGCATGAGCCTGCTGGCGTTTCAGCGCGACATGCGGGACTGGCTGGTGCGAGAAGACATGGCTGCTGCCGATCGCATCGGAGCAGAGGCGGGGCCGGGCCTTGCCGTCTATCAGAATAATTACCGCACCCAGCTTGTCGCCTGTCTGGAAAGCAGCTTTCCGCGAACCCGTGCGTGGATCGGCGAGGGCATGTTTCTTCACGCAACCGTTCACCATATCGACAGTGTCCCGCCGAGCAGCTGGACGCTTGACGCCTATGCGCGCGATTTTCCGGCGACGCTTGCACAGCTTCACGCTACCGATCCCGAGATCGCGGAAATCGCTGGCATCGAGCTTGCGCTTGAAGACCTGTTCGTTGCAGCCGACAGCCCTGCTGTTGGGGTGGAGGGTTTGGGCGATGTCGATTGGGATCGCGCGGTGCTGACGTTCGCCCCGTCGATCGACTTTCTGCACCTCAACACCAACGGCTTTGCCATTTGGTCAGCGCTGGCTGATCAAAAGGAACCGCCCGCGCCGCAATATCTGGGCACGCCCGACGTCGCGCTCCTGTGGCGCCAGGGCGAACAATGCCGCATCAGGATTATCGACGATACCGAATTGCTGGCGCTGCTCAACATGCGCTGCGGCATGGTATTTGGCGCGTTGTGCCGCGACGTTGCAACGTTGCTCGGAGAAGAAGCAGGCATGAGGCTTGTCGGACGATGGCTGGGCGTATGGCTTTCCGATCAAATGGTTGTCGCCATAGACGGCCGCGAGGAAGCAGCGTAGCCTTGCTTATAGTCAGCTGTGAAGTGAGGTCCGGTGCCGACCGTTTCCATTGACTGGCCAAAACAATCGGCACCCTTGTTCCGGCCAGCGACCGAGCTTTTCACGACCTGGGCTTGGACAAGTGCCAACCTCGCTGTCGGACATGATGCGTCAGTTCAGCGATTTCGCCATCAGCCGCTCCAGCCGTTCTGCAAAGGCGCGAGGATCGGCGGGTGGCTGACCTTCGGCGATGCGCGCTTCATCGAGCAGCAGGAAGGCGAGGTCGCTCCGCTCTTTGTCGCTGGCCACGGTCTGGCCGAGCTTGGCGATTAGCGCATGGCCGGCATTGATTTCCAGCACAGGCTTTGCCCGATTGGGTGCCTGCCCCGCCGCTGCCAGCATCCGCTCAAGCTGAAGGTCCATCGCGCTTTCCGACGCGACGATGCAGACGGCGCTGGTCGTCAACCGGTCGGACACCCGGACGTCGGACACCTGGTCGGCCAAAGCTTCCTTGGCAAAGCTGATGAAGCTGCTCACATCCTCGTTCGGGGCATCCGTCGCTGCGCTGCCCTCAGCCAGCGGGATCAGGCTAAGGTCGGTCGCACCCTGGGTTACCGACTTGAAGGGCTTGCCGTCATAATCCACACCAACGGTCGTCCAGAAGCTGTCAACCTGGTCGGGGAGCAACAGAACCTCAATCCCACGCGCCTTGAAACCCTCGAGCTGCGGCGATTGGAAGATCCGATCGAGATCGGTCCCGGTCACATAATAGATCGCAGTCTGGTTGTCCTTGAGGGAGGCCGCATAGTCCTTGAGCGAGCGCCACTCGCCGTTCGACGTGCTGGTCTTGAACCGGGCAAGGTCCAACAACTGTGCGCGCCGCTCGAAATCCTCATAGAGGCCTTCCTTGAGCACCGCCCCGAAATTCTCCCAGATCGCGCCATAGCGGTCAGGATCGCTGGTTGCGATCTTGTCCAGTTCCGACAGGATGCGGTTGCTCACGCCCTTCTGAATCGCGGACAAGACTGGGCTGTCCTGGATCATTTCGCGCGACATGTTGAGCGGCAGGTCGGCGGAGTCCACAAGACCCCGCACGAAGCGCAGGTAGCGAGGCAGAATTTCCGCCTCGTCGGTGATGAAGACGCGGCGGACATAGAGCTTGATCCGACCCTTGCGGTCGGGATCGAACAGGTCGAACGGCTTGGTTTCCGGAATGAAGGTCAGAACAGAATATTCGTGCCGCCCCTCCGCGCGATAGTGGAGCGTCAATGCGGGCTTGTCGAATTGGCCCGCGACGCTGCGGTAGAAGTCGGCATAATCCCCTTCGCTGATATCCGACTTCGCCTTGGTCCAAAGTGCCGCCCCATCAGCGACCTGGCGCTCTTGCTCCTCGCTGCCCATCTCCTTGATGAAGATAGGCACGGGGACATGGCCTGACTGCGCCTTCACGATCCGCTCGACCGTGTAACGCTCGGCATAGGTCTTTGCATCATCCAGCAGATGCAGGGTCACCCGCGTGCCGCGCGCTGGCGCCTCTGCGGTGTCGACTGGCGCGATCGTATATGTTCCCAGGCCATCCGACGACCAGCTGGCGGCCTGATCCGTTCCCGCACGCCGCGACACGACATCGACATTCCCCGCCACCATGAACGCGGAATAGAAGCCGACGCCGAACTGGCCGATCAACTGCTGGCCCTCGCCATTCTTGTCAGCGGTCAGCCTGTCCATGAAGGCCTTGGTCCCCGAACGCGCGATCGTGCCCAGCGTCTCCCCCATGTCGGCAGCGCTCATGCCGATACCATTGTCCTCGACGACGATTGTCGCGGCTTCTCTGTCAAGCGTCAGCGTGATGCGCGGCTGCGGATCGTCGCCGAACAGGGCCGGATCGGAAATTGCCTCATAGCGCAGCTTCTCGCAGGCGTCGGCCGCGTTGGAGATCAACTCGCGCAGGAATACGTCCTTGTCGGAATAGACCGAGTGGACCATCATGTGCAGCAACTTTGAAACATCCGCCTCGAAGGCATGAGTTTCAGGGGCGCTCACGGTGTCGGTCGTCATGGATTTTCGCTCTCTCATATGGCAGACTGTGCGACGGTCAGATGGATCGAATGCGATTTCCATTCAAGAGGTGGGCTTAAAAGCACCGCTCTTCTTGGTCCTGTCTGTTAAAGCGGTACCTGCCAGCATTTCCTCGCTGCCTTTGTTCCACGGCAACCATGCGCAGGGATTTATCGATCTCACCGCCACGATAGGCATCGCGATATTCCGTGATGGACGCGCTGTTCAGTTGCGCCAGGGCAGGATTATTTTGCAATGGACGCGATGTGCGGCGCTCCCTCGTCAAAGGTGTTGGCGATGACGGAAAAGCGATCCGCCATAGTGGTCCATAAAGTCGAAGTCACGATGTCGGCCACGCCTGCGCTGTCCGTTCAAATCAGATATCCCGTCTCCTTGTTCAGACCATGGCGCGCGCCCGGGGCTTCCCAAATCGCCATCGGCCGCGTTGCGCCATCTCTTGGAGGGCAACGCAGAAAAAACCGGACAGACCGCAGCTGATTGGCAAAAATTTCAGGTTGAACGGGCGATAAGGATCGGTTTCGTAGATTCATCAATTCCCCACACTCAAGCGCGCCTAAAGTGAGCCGACTTTAATTTTGGAACCGTCGACAAGCCGGCTGAACCGGAAGTGGGCTGTATCGACGGCGGGCGCTTCCTGAGCGATCAACTGACTGGCAAGATGACCGGTACCCGGCCCGAGCCCGAAGCCGTGGCCGGAACAGCCCGCCGCAAGAAACGGGCCGTCGACGGGGCCGATCGGTGAGATGACGGGGACGGCATCAGACGTGCAATCGACATGGGCGCCCCGGACGTGATCAATTTCGATCGCCTATCACCCCCAAAACTGGGGTCAGCATCGCAGTACCACACAATGGCGTAATGTCTGCAGATCAGCGGTGCGCGGTCCAACTGGATCGTTTTAGGTTCCGTACAGATTGAAGGGCATCTGCTGCCCGAGCAATCGTCCCCGTAGCGCTCGCCGCTTCCTTTTCTTGAGAAAATTGGGCAATGGAACAGGATGCATAGACCAGTCATGTTCGCCGCAGTGATCGCCCTTTCATCGCCGGCATATGCCTGGGGACCCGTTGGTCACCGCATCACCGGGGCCATCGCGGATGAAAATCTGAGCGGTGCCGCCCGTGCCAATGTCCGCATTCTCCTCGGTACGCAGGATCTGGCAGAGGCTGCTACCTGGCCGGACGACATGAAGTCCGATAAAGCGGACTTCTGGCAGAAAATAGCAGGCCAGTGGCATTACGTGACCGTCAAGGAAGGGGATGATTACCAGCCATCCGATGCTCCAGCCGGCGGTGATGCAATGACAGCGCTATCGCAATTCACCTCAAAGCTGCGCGATCCCAAAACGACAGTGGAAGAGAAGCGTCTTGCGCTCAGGTTCATCGTCCACATCATCGGTGATCTCCACCAACCCCTCCACGCTGGTGGGGGCACAGACCGGGGCGGCAACGATGTCACGGTGAAATGGTTCGGTCGTCCCACAAACCTCCATTCGGTGTGGGACTCAGCCATGATCGAGCAACGGTCCCTGTCCTATTCCGAATATGCTGGCTGGCTATCCCGATCCATTTTGCCCGCGCAGATCATCGGCTGGAGCAATCCGAACCCGTCAATCTGGGTAAGCGAGAGCATCGCGCTGCGTAAGGCTATCTATCCCGCCGATCCAGACATCTCGTGGGACTATGCCTATCAGCATCGCGAAGAACTGGACGATCGCCTGAAGCGCAGTGGCGTCAGGATCGCGGCCTATCTCAACTGGGTGTTTGACCGCCCTTCGATAGCTGGGCAATCGGGAAAGCAGAAATAGGATGCCCAGGGGAACACGCCATGATCTGACCGGTGTGCTTCTCATGCGGGGCGCCAGCCCCGTCCTGCGCGTGGACGATGGAGGGGAGTGGCGGCTGGATATGTCCAGCCGGTATCGCCACCTCCTTGGCAATCGGGTGCGCGTGGAAGGGCGCCGATCGGAGTTCGATATGCTGGACGTCGAAATCATCAGGCCAGTATGAAGATGACCGACGACCAGGTGATGCTCGGAGCGGCAATCATGCTCATCAAGCGGCACGGCGATCAGGCCCCTGTGAAGGTGGCAGAGCGGATCGGCGAGCTTGCAGCAGAGGGGGACGAGATGGGCGTCGCTGTCTGGAAGGCGATTGCGGCCTATATGGATGATATCCTGCGCGCAGGCCCGATGCAGTAAAGCGCCGCGGCGGGACGCGGCATACCTCCATTGCACCGACCGTTGCAGCCGTTGGATATGTGCCGGATCTTTCGCATATTCCTGATCGAAAAGGCCAACTTGACCGCGCGCGTCATTCTTGTGACGGTAGCCTATGGCTACAGACGTCGCAAACATACTGGATCGACTGATCGCTGAGCGCGGCGATACCTATGCGCGGGTTTCCGGGCTACTGGGCCGCAATTCTGCCTATGTGCAGCAATTCATCAAGCGCGGTACGCCGCGCCGGCTGGCTGAGGAAGACCGGAGGATCCTCGCCCATTATTTTGGCGTTCCAGAAGAAACACTCGGTGGACGTCGGGAAATATCGCCGCGTGCGACCGGGGCCGACATCAAGGTCGCAACGGCCTCGGTGGCCCGCCTGTCTCTGGGCGCTTCGGCGGGCCATGGAACACTGGACGAGGACCGACGTCCTGCCGATCGTGTCACGTTTGACGCCCGATGGCTTGACCAGCTGGGTATCGACGCGAGGAACGCGACCATCATTCGGGTAGACGGCGAATCGATGATGCCGACGCTCAATCATGGAGACGACATCATGGTCGACCATGCCGATGGGGCGGGCCGGCTACGCGATGGCATCTACGTGCTGCGACTGGACGGAGCACTGATGGTCAAGCGCATCGCGCTTGGTCCGCGGCGCGGCAGATTTTCGGTCCGGAGCGACAACCCCCTTTATCCCGACTGGAGCGAGCTTGATTCCGACCTGATTCACATCGTCGGTCGCGTGGTCTGGGCGGCGCGACGCCTCTGAGGTTCACACAGCTTCAGCCACGCCATTGCATTGAGCGCAGGAAAATAGGAAAATTCCCTCGCAATTGGAGGGAGCCTTTCGCATGCCGCAGCGCCTGTCGGAATTGACTGAGCAACAAAAGCGCTGCCTCCGTTTCGTCCATCAGGGCCTGACTTCCAAGGAAATCGCACTCCAGCTCGCGACGACGTCGGGCGTCATCGACAACTATATTCAGGCAGCTGTGCAGAAGCTCGGCGCGCTGAACCGCAGGGAAGCCGCGCGCCTCCTGGCCGCCAAGGAAGAAACCATGGTGCAGCAATTGCACCTGCAACCGGAGCCTCTTGCCGACCCACCAAAATCTGCCACTTTGGACCTATCGCCGCCGGAGCCAGAGCTGGTGGCGGTGCCTGACCCGCACAGAAACAACACAGGCAAACTGACAGGTCTCTGGAGCAAGGTGTGGTCGTGGTTGCTGCACCATATTGGAGGGCCGCCGCATGACCTGAGCAAGGCTGAAACGTTCCGGTCCATCCTCTGGACGGCGCTGGCGACGACCGGTGTCCTCGCCTGCATCATAACCGTATCGGCCTGGCTGAATTACAGGGCCAGCTGAACCTTTCTCGACATCGCCACCCACCGAAAACGTGCACGGCATCGTGCCTGCACGAAGGAGATTTCTTATGCCCAAAACGAAAGAATCAGTGCTGCCTCTCGATCGCGACCGCTTCCTGACGCTGACCGAAAGCGTATTTGGAACCTACACGCATATCGATGCTGCGATGGCGCATACGCTCCGGCTGGCTGGGGATATGGTCGAGACCGCAGGTGAAATTGGCCTCGAGCCCAATGTCAGTCAGTCCCTGTTCGACGACCTGAAAAACTGTATCGGAACGTTGCTCCTTTCGCGTCAGCAGTTTCTGAAGGTTCATCGCCGGGCGCATTCGATCCGCCAGCGCACGACCGTTGCCTGGGAAGGCTGTCCCTACACAATCGATGGCGAACCGGCCACGTCTGCGGCACCGGTCCAGCTTAAGGCTGTAGTCTGACCGGCTTGACGCGGGAGCGAATTATCGCTTCCCACCAATGGAATGATCGCCCTCAGCTACTCCATCGCGCTATTCGCAACCGCCTTTTACGCGCTGTCTCATGGCGGTCGCGAAGGGAGAGCAATTGTCGCCATCATCGGGTTTCTCTTCGCTGTTTCCTTTTTTCTCCAACATGCGTCGAACGACCCCGCATTCACGATGGTGGCTAGCCTGGGCGTGGATCTGGTTTCCCTGGCGATGAAGATCGGGCTGGCCCTGTCCAGCCGGCGACGCTGGCCCATCATCATCGCTGCTTTCCAGGTCAATTCGGTGGGTGCGCAGATTGCAATTCTGCTCTCGCCAGCCTTCAAGCTGAACTTTCACATCCTGGCCTCGACCGTATGGGCCATCCCGACACTTGCTGTGATCGTGACCGGCATATTCCTTGATCGCCGGCATGATCGCGCCATGACCGTTGAAGGAATGCGACGTGGAAAACTGGAATCTGCGACATGATGTAACGCAGCCATCCCTAATGCGAAAGGCTCAGGTAAAGAACCTGACCGCGCAGTTCGAAAAATGGATCAGCGACAACCTTCCGCCACTCGCGCAATACATAGGTCCGGACTGGATCGGGTTGGCAGCCGCCACGCCCGGCGCGCCAGCCGGAAACGGTTCTACAGCCCTTGCCCCCCCCGCCATTAACGGTCCGGTCGATTTCTTCCGGAGACTCCAGAAAGCGCGAAATCGGCGCACGCATTTCTTTGGAGGAGACCTGTTTGTCGATCCGGCATGGGACATCATGATTGATCTCTACATAGCAGCTGCCGAACACAAGCAGATTTCCATCTCCAGCGCCTGCATGGCATCCGGTGCGCCGCCCACAACTGCACTTCGCTATCTGGCAACCCTCACAGATGCGGGCATCATCATACGCGCCGCTGACGCGCGTGATGGAAGACGATTTTTCGTGCGGCTGAGCGATGACGCCCGGCAGAAGATGACGAACTGGTACGAGAGTACTGGCTTTGCCTGAGCGGAATATAACCAGCACCCAACTAATGACACAGCGGACCGGCCGGAGTTGGGTGCGCAAAACCAACACCTGAGTGCCTTGGAAGGATCGACCTTGAAAACTGTGGAAAACTGACCTGCCCGTAGACGATCTGCCCCATGGCCAGCTACGCGGCCGCCATGAGTATCGCTGCTACCATTATGAATTCGACCACTGGCCCACCCATTCAGAAGATGACTTTTGGCAGAATGCCAAAGCCCTGGGCCACATTCCATCTCGAAACCGGTGAACGTGTGACCGCCGATCGGGTGAATGTCGGAAAGCCCGCGCCCGGTAAATTCGTCGCTCCAGTGGAGGTCTGGGTAACCCCAAAAGGCTAAGGCCTGGCATAACACTGGGCATTCATCCATCATTGCAGCCTGGCGATTTTCCGAGTATCGCCAGGCATTGAACCGACCCGCCCCCTTGCTGCGGGAAACAGGGCGATTGCCAGCGTCGCATATCCGGGACATTCACTGCCTACCGTTACAGGATGCACGAAATCCCACTGGCGAGCGCATCCAGCGCCTCGGCTTCGGCGCCCATCGCCGTCCTGCCGCTCTTCACTGCCACGTTGAAGCTGTGATCGGCATGTTCGACGATATGGAGGCGGGCCCTGCTCCCCAAGCCAGACACGACCGGGCGAAGCAAATCCGCCTCCGCGAGCGCATCGCGCGATCCTGAAATGAAAAGCATGGGTATTTCGATCCGGGAGAGATGCTCGGCCCGATCCATGCCCGGCTTTCCGGCCGGGTGAAGAGGAAAACCCAGGAAAGCGAGACCCCGGACATGGGGCAGCGGCTGTTCCGCCTGGGCCTGCGATGTCATGCGTCCCCCGAAGGATCGCCCGCCCGCGGACAGGGGGAGATCGGGCGCCAACTGACGTGCCCGTTTTGCTGCCGCCCGCACGACAGCGTGCGCGAGCCTGGGTCCATCTGGACGTTTCGAACCCTTTTCCATGTACAGAAATTGGTAGCGGAGCGTTGCAATGCCTCGTGCTGCAAGGCCTTGCGCATTCGACTCCATCGCCTTGTGCATCATGCCCGTGCCGGCCCCATGGGCAAAGAGATAGAGCGCCTTGGCTGCCGGAGGGCGCAGCATCAAGCCAGACACCGTATCCGACCCAACTGCGATCGTGACGTTCTGCGGCTCCATCCGGTCCTGCCCTTCGATCATGTGATTTTCATTTTCTGCGATGACGGTAGGCCCAAGGCAGCCGAACGGCTGTCCCGAGAGCAACGGTCGCGTCTCTGCTGGCAGAGCAGCCCCAGGCTATGGAGGGTAGGGGACGGATTGCCGCCCCCTACGGATGGGCCTCAGCCAGAAGGATCGGATTTAGTCTCACCGCCGAGGTGAGTGCCGGCCACGGCCAGGGCTGCCTTCAAGAATTTTGGCTTCGATGTCGGCTTGGCCTTGGGCGAAGCCGCAGGCTTCTTCCTGGCCGGTTTGGATTTGGCGGCTGCGGCCGCGGATTTTGCTTCTGATACGACCTGCGATTCCTTGGGGCCGGTAATCGACAGGCGAGCCCGCTTATCCTTCTTAGGTGCGGAAGGCTTGGCTGCCGGCTGGGGCGCTGCTTCAACGGATACTGCCGGGTCTCCCTTTATCTTGCCGGCCGTCCTTTTCGTCGGGGCTCCGTCAGCCTTGGTCGGAACAGCAGTCGGTGGGGTGCTGCTGGCCTTCGCGACATCGGGGCTTGCCACCGCAGCCTTTTTCTCGGGAACGGCCGTCATACCGGCTTTCTTGCCCAGACCCAGCTTTTGGGCAACGGCTCGCCGCGCATCGGAATAGCTTGCCGCCACCAGCGGATAATCCTTGGGCAATTTGTAGCGTTCACGATATTGTTCGGGCGTCAGATCGTGAGACGCAAGATGGCGCTTCAGCGTCTTGTAAGGCTTGCCGTCAATGAGGCTCAATATATGGTCGGGCGATGACAGGCTCTTGCGAACGGACACCGCCGGCATGAATGTCGCACTTGCGGTTTCATCGATCACCGCAGTAGGCGTTTCGACAAGCGCGGCGCGGGTCGTCTTGATCAGATCTGCCAAGCCTTCGCTTGGGACCATATTGCGCGAAACATAGGCGCTCAAGAGCTGAACGGTGAGGGCGGTGATGTCAGTCTGTTTCTCTTCGGCCATTGCGCGATCCCATAGCAAGTCAATATTGATCCTGTCCTGCGTGCTAAAGCATCAAATGTAAATATTGCCTGATGGTCGTGCGTGATAGTCGACATAGGATTGTGCGGCAGTCAGTCAGGCTTCTTCAATCTCTGATCTGGATCGGGCCATTTGGCGGCAGTGCCCGCGCTTGACGCATCTCGCCGCGGCCTCCATGGACGCGGCCCAATCCATTTCAAGGAACCCCATGCCCGAGATCGATACGCGACCTGACCTCAAATCGCGTCTGGCAAGGAACTGGGAAATGCAGACTGACAGGCCGCGGCCAGTCATAATTCTGGCATCGCCCGGCACAGACCATGGTCTTGAACTCCAGGAGGTCGCCGATGACCTCGGTATCCAATATATTCGCCTGCATTTGCAGCAAGTCGTGACGCCCGGCCAACATGGTATTCTTACGCAGGACAAAGCGAGGCTGGTCGTCATTTCCGGCGTCGAGCAACTGACACCGGGCGAACGCGATGCGCTGGTCAGGCTGATCTATAGCGGCCCGCGAACCTTGCCCGCGATCCTATGCCCGGTCGAGGGGGATGTCGCCCGGAAGATCATGGCGGCTTTCGGTAAGCTTCGGCGGATCGGTGAAACTCAGTTGTGCCGCACCATGCTGGCGCAAAACGGAAGCACCCTCTCGGCGAACAGCACCGTATCGGGGGCGGTCGTGTAGATGGGCGCAAGCCGGTCGAGTGCCCGTTCGATAGTTTCCAGCCCGTGGGTCGTAAACCGAACCTCGACCCGGCGCCGATTGCGCATCGCCGCTTCCCTCACGATGATCCCGCTCATTTCCATTGTTTCCACTTTCCGCAGCGCTGTCGAGAGGGGGACATTGGCGAACATGCAGAGCGACAAGAGATAAGAGGGGCGCCCTTCCTGCGCGGCGAGAAAAAGCTCAAGCATCATGTCCCAGATCGGGTTCGGACACAGAGCGTAGCCCAGGCAGTCACCCACGACCTTCCGTGACGCTATCAGCTTTCTACATATGTCGACGCGTAGTAGCGGCATTCCCTGCATCGGGCTCACTCCGTTTTTGATGAACCGAAATGGGCGGCGGTTGACCCGGCGATTTTGTTGTCAGGTCAGTCCTGCGCCGGTGGATAAGGCTCGCTTGCGAATCCTCGGGTTTCTCCGGAGCCTCCCGGGATCAAATTCCGCGTTTGGCCTGTTGGTGACGACACGCACTGCGATCCTGACGCGGCGCGGTGTTTGCGGCCGCCACCCGGCAAGACCTGGAGGCCTTGCCCACGACCGTTGGGCGCGTGCCGTCATATCGTCCTGATCGGAACTTCGGGCCGACCTTTGGTTACGAACGTTACCTCTGACGCGCTGGCGTGTTTACGGCAGAACGTTGAATTCCGCCGCGGTCAATTTGATCGCCAGGAAGCGTCATAGCCGCGTTGGTGCAACCTTTCCTGGTGGCGCCAGGTGGCGGTGATCAACATCGATTGCGCCACCCAACTCCAGAAGCCGGCAGCTTCGGCGTAAGCTGCCGGGACAATGTCAGGAACGATCGCGCGCGTCAGATGAATGATCACTTCTGCAAGCAACATTCCCGAGATCCAGAGCGGCCAGAACCGCGTGCTTCGGAGCGATAGGGCGAGAAATATGCCCAGCATCGCTAAGTCCACGCCCAATATTCCGGCCTCAAGATAATGGAACCGAACGCTTCCCGGCCGGACGAAGGCGATGCTCGAAAGAACCCCGAGCGCAAGGGTGGCCGCCGCGATCTGTTCGGGGCGACCACCCCGTGCAAAGGCATAAAGCGAACTGACGATCAGAAGGCATACAAAGATCATTTGCCTGGTCATCATCCAATGAGACGAAAAGTGTTGCGGATAGTCAATGACTTGGCGCTGGCCGATTACGCCGCCCGCAAATGTCGGTCCGCCGCCGGCTGAGCTTGCCCCGCTACCTTGAACACGTCGCCATAGGCCTGTTCGCCCAGTCCGATGTCATCGCTTGCCTCCTTGAGCCGTGCGTGGGTGGCAACGATCTCTTCGCGGGTCTGGGCCACAAGAACCACCGCCGCAGCCGAGGATCGAAAGGCATCCTGACCAATTGACGCGGCAAGCTTGCCTTCGAGCCGGGCAAGAGGAAGTGCGGCGTTGAGTTCCGCGATCCGGGCGGCGGCGATGTCCAGGGCCTCTTCGGCGGCGAAGAGGCGCTGCGCAACCGAATGCGCAATGACATGGCGTTGTTTGGGCATAAGGTCTCCTTCGCGCAGTCCAGCGGAATGCGCGTCTGTTGAAGGTGGGGTTAAGGAAGGTCGTCTAGCGGCGGGCGAGACTGTCGAGCGCCGACAGGAACGATGCGGCTGAGCCGGCCGAGAACAAGGCCAGGGAACTCACCACCGCAACGGCGATAAGGATATAGTAGATGGTCAGGTCATTGCTCTGTCTCCGGCTGGAGCGGAGGGGCACAAGTCCAAGCAGGGTGTGGATCAAGTTCATCAGGGTTGTCTCACCCTGCGATAGCGCCATCTCCCGATCCGGCGTGGCTTGCTGTTCCGCATCGTTGTCAACCGGATCAGAGGGCACAATTTTCGGCGAGGGCAACAGACCCAACGACTGGGTACCCAAATCCTGGGGGGGAGGGGGCGCCCCGGCAAGCACGGCTTCATAGGCGCGGATGATCCGTGCCGCATCGTACCTGTCCATGTCTCCCAGGTGCCTGCGTGCCTTGATGATGTGCTTGTCCACGCTCCAGGCGGATATCCCGAGCAGCTTGCCGATCTTCTTGGATGTGAAATTTTCGGCCACCAGCCTCATGCATTCGCGCTGCCGCTCCGAAATCAGCGGAAGCTTTGTCCGATAGGGTTCCAGTTCGGGCGGGAGTTGCTGTTCGGGCACGAGAGCTGCGACCTTCTGCCATGCCGGCCGCCGGAGCATCTTTGACAAGCAAGGCGACCAGTCCGTTGCGATAGGCAACGAGTGTCATAAAATTGACACGCAAAATCAATCACCCGGGGAAGCTCTGTCCAAAAGGGTTGCATTTAGGCAACAGCCGCCAGCCAGACGTTGGTCGCAAAGTCCGAGGCGTCCAGATCCACTTGGCAGGGGGCAAATGTGTCGGCGGGAGGGGAGGGGGGGGGCGGCGATCTGCCTTGAGCAAGGCATCGTCGCTTCTCGAAATGGGAACAAGCCGCCATGATCAGATGGGTTTCACACGTCTTCCGCTCCGCGATCAGCATGTTCCGAACTTGCCGCGTGGAAAGCGACAATGATGTTCTGGAAAATATGCGGGACCATATTCGCGCGTCCAAGGGTGTGCCGGTCGAGCCCGCGTGCATCGATTCGGCGGCAGGCCTGCAATCCGCCCATGGCATGCCAATCGGTCCGGATAGCGGGTTTGCGACCGACTGCGTCCCGCGCGTGTATTTTGAGCCATCGGATCATGAGACGATCGATTTTGCAGCGCTGGCCGGCATCGCGCTATTGACGCGGCACATATTGGTCCTGCTGGTCCAGTATCAAATGCCTTCAAAGGAGATTTCGCGGCGATTCGGGATCAGTCGTTGGAAGGTTAGGCGTCATTTGCGGAAGGCGATCAGGCGGATCGCGACGCGTCAGGAAAGACGTGTGCCGTGAGCACGGACCTGTCCGCCCGTATCGCGTGGATATCTCGCGCGGAACGAATGTGTCCCGTGTCTCGTCCGAATGGTTCAGCCGCCCGCAGGACGAGCGCTATCTCTCGCTCGGAGATCTGTACGACAGCGTTCGGACCCGAGCCGACCGCGCCACCACCCGTATCGTGGGAAGCCGCAATGTCCGAGTCGAAGCGCGCAGCGATGAACCCGAGCGCCTGTCGCTGATGATGCCGGGCGATGACGCGCCCATCGCGCCAACCAACTGGTCCTTTGGCCAACTTTGCAGCCTCGTCGGCGCGCCGGCAGCCTATCTGCGCCAACTCCCCGCCGCGCTTGCCGGTATCAATTTGCAGCATGGCCTGATCTCGCATTCTGGCGAACATGTGAAGCTGCTCCATACGAGCGATGGCCGCAGCGAACTGCGCGCGGTCACCGGCCCCGACTATGGCCGGATCTGGGATCATGAACTGGTCGCGGCGGTGATGAAAATCGCGGGCAACGGCACCGGCGACACGCGCTGGAAGGTGCCCGGCGTCCTCGATTGGGGCGCGATGACCTATAATCCCCATGTCGACATCACCCATGACACGACGACCCTCTACGCATCGGACGTCTTCCTCTTTCTCGTCGACGATCTCCACCCCATCGAAGCGGGCCGATTGCCCAACGGCGAGCCGGATCTCTACTTTCGCGGATTTTACACCTGGAACTCGGAAGTCGGCTCCAAGTCCCTGGGAATAGCGACCTTTTACCTGCGTGCGGTGTGTCAGAATCGCAATCTCTGGGGCGTAGAAAATTTCCAGGAAATCAACATCCGTCACTCCAAATTCGCGGCCAACCGCTTTGCGCATGAGGCAGCCCCGGCGCTCGAACATTTTGCCCAGAGTTCGCCCCGATCCTTCATCGACGGCATTGCGGCCGCTCGCACGAAGATCGTCGCACGCAAGGATGAGGACCGTGAGACCTTCCTGCGCAAGGAGGGCTTCTCGAAGGCCGAAACCGGGAAGATCATCGCGACCGTCCTTGCCGAAGAGGGGCATCCTCCCGCCTCGGTCTATGATTTCGTGCAGGGCATCACGGCGGTCGCCCGCAGCCGTCCGCATCAGGATGGCCGCCTCGACCTCGAATCCAAGGCGCGCAAGCTGATGGAACGCGCCCGCTGATCTTGTCCGGCCGGTCGCTCGTGCCGGACCCTTCCACATTTTTTCAGGAGAATGATCATGGCGACCACGCCCGTTTCCCCGCGCCTTTTTGCGGTGTGCATCCAATATTTCAGCGCCGGTGAATGCTATGCCAGCGAGACCATGGAGGTCGAAGTGCCCGACGGCGCCGATGTCTCGGCCGCGGTCCATGCCGCCGCGCAGGCCAGCACCTATCATGATGTGCGGATACCCGAGCTGAGCTTCACCGTCGAATATATCGCGCCCGACCCGCACGATCCCGACCCGGCGCCGCTCGCGGGCCAGCTGAAGCCGGTCTGCGCCCGTTGCGGGTCGGAGTCGATCGTTCGGGACGCCGCGATCCGATGGGACGTCGGCAGCCAGCAATGGGAGGTGACGAGCATCTTTGATTGCACGACCTGCGATCTCTGTGGCGCCGAGAGCGATGATCTCGCGACCTGGGTTCCAGCCGAACAGGTCACGCCGCCCGAGCAGTTCGAAATCGACCTCGCCGCTAAACTCGATACGCCCGAATTGCGTAGCGACAGCACCTTCCAGCAATTTTGCTTCGGGCTGTTCCTGACCCATTCGGTCGACGATGCGGCCGCCGCATGGCTCGCCTCCGACCATTCGGGTCCCGGATGATATGGCCGGACGATTGGTCCCTTTCGAAAATGCTGGTTCCCACTCCCCTGAAGAGCGATCCCATGACCATCACCATTCCCGACGATCCGCTCGTCGCACGCTTCAATGCACGGCTCGCGGAGCTCAATTCCTCTGCCCGTGTGGCCCTCACGCGCATTGCCGGGCACACCGGCATGCTGGAGCTGCGCGATGACGCGGAGAATTTCCTCGAATTCATCCCCGCTGAGGCGTCGCCCGAAATGGCCGCCATCGCCTTCCCGCTCTACGCCCGAGGCCTCAACCGGGGCGTTCGGGCGGGCGAGGATGCCGCATGGGCGAAGCTGCGCTACCTGATCGGCGCGGCGGCTGCCCCCACCCACTGTTAAATGTTGGAAAGGCTAATTCCATGGCCGACACCTATTATTCTGCCTGCTTTACCTTCTGCTGCACCAACGCCGAAATGGCGTTGCTGGAGGAGGCGTTCAACGCGGCCAACGATCTGAACTGCGAACTGGAACCGCCCGCACCCAGTCAGGAACTGCTGGCTGCCTTTCCGCCGCCGGACGGCGGCGACCCATGGAGCGGCTTGCTTGCAATATTCGACGACGCGAAGTTTCCGATCCTGGGGGCTGACCTTACGGGAGGGAACAGTTTCGAGGAGCCCACCGTCTCGACCCCGATGATTTCCGGCACGGTCGATTTCCAGCCCTGGCCCATCGCCGAGCTTGTTCGGCGATGCTGTAAGGCCTCGCTTGCAAAGGCGCCCGTTTGCTTCGAATGGGCGGTCACCTGTTCGCGGGCGCGGCCAGGTGAATTTGGCGGGGGCCGCTGCGTCATCTTTGCTGTCCGGATCGATATCCAGTCAACCGGCGAGGCCCTGAGGGTGGCACTGGACCGTCCGGATCGGCAGTACAGGTTCGCCGGCAGCTCTGCCAGCGCCCGATCCAGCGGATCGGCCGCTGGTCGGCCGGAGCCTGCTCATCAATGCGCCGGCATATTTCCGCCACCCTGCGTTCAGGGACTGGCTCGATACCGTGCAGCCCAAATTACTTGGCATTGCTGGGGCGAGCCGGTTGAATGGTCGGATGTGATCGTCATGGTCGATTCCAGCCTGAGCGGCGAAGGAAGCAACGCGGACACCCCGGCACCCATCTGGGAGCGGATCCTCGACGCCTGTCGAACCCACCTCGGCCCCGGCCAGGGATCTTCGCCGCATTATATGGTGCGTCTGACCAATCTCGATGGATGATGTAACCACAAATCCACATTTGTGCTAATGGGGGTTTGTGGTGAAAATTGCGAGGTTGCCATGAGTCGGCTGACGATAGATATTTCCGAGCAGCAGCATCAGAGCCTGAAAGCTCTGGCGGCGTTGCAGGGCAAAACGATCAAGCAATATGCGATCGAGCGCCTCTTCCCTGTCGATGCAGGTGATGAAGAACCCTGGCAAGCGCTCAAGGCACTCCTGGGCGAGCGGATTGCCCAAGGGCTGGCGGGCGGGATTTCCGACAAGGACTTCGGTTCGATTGTTGACGAGGAACTCGGCAAGGCCAGCCACGCTTGACCGCCCCCTATGTCCTCACCGCGGCTGCGGCGGACGATTTGCGCGGCATCGTCCGGTACACAAAAAAGCAGTGGGGCGACACGCAGGTGCGCTCCTATATGACCAGGCTGGAACGCGGCATCGTGCGTCTTGCGATGGGCCAGGCCGCGTCCAGGGATATGAGCGATCTCCATCCGGGTCTTCGCATGTCCCATTGCGAACATCATTATATCTTCTGCTTGCATCGACGAGATGAGCCCGCGCTCATCGTCGCCATTTTCCATGAGCGCATGGATTTGATGGTGCAGCTGGAAAACAGGCTGGCTTAGGGCAGCTTGCGAGGCGGACATTACACGACGGTCGGCAATCTGCGGTAATCACCCCAACAGGGTATGACAGGGCCAGGGCGGGGACATACAGCGAGTCTGCGACCTGAAGGCTCCTGGCTCTGGCTGACGAGACTTCTTCCTGACCCGATCATCCCCGCGATGATCGGGCATTTTTGTCACGGATGGCGATTGCTCAGCCAGTCCCTGATGACCGCCACGATATAGCGCTGGTCCTGGGCACTGAGCCTCTGATCGGCAGCGATACCATGCCATTTGGAGAGGCAGGTTCGGCAGCAGGTCGCCGTCGCATGCTGCGCGACAAAGACCGGATGCCCGCGCATCGGTGCCTGTTTGCCGTCATTGAGCGGCAGCGCGGGCGCCAGCCGCTGGGCAATGAACTCTTCCGCATGGGTGAGGATCGTCTCGATACCGCGTTCAGCCAGATAGGCCTGTTCCTTCGCGTTCAACCGGAAACGCGATCGGAATGCCGATCGGCCAAGGCGAGCGAAGAGCGGGGTGAAGTCGTCCATGCCGATGGCATATATGCAGCCTCCACGACGTTGCATCCATTCTCGATGCCGTGGGCTGCTATTTCTTGCTGGCGCTGGACATGGTGCCGTTGGCGGTGGCGAAGGCGCGCTCGTCGAGGAGGCGCCCCGCGCTTCACGCGCGGAGCGCCGGATCGATCAGCCGTTCAACTGATCCTTGACCGCCTTGGCGGGCGTGAAGGCGAGCTTCTTCGACGCGGCGATCTGGATCGTCGCGCCGGTCGAGGGATTGCGGCCTTCCCGGGCGGGCTGGTCCTTGACCTTGAACTTGCCGAACCCGTTCAGCGAAATTTCCTCGCCCTTCGCCGCGGCGCCGGCGATGTTCGCGAAGACCGAATCGACCAGCTTGCGGGCATCGGCTTTGGTGACGCCATGCTCGGCGGCCAGTGCTTCAGCCAGATCGCTATTGTTCATTGGATATCCCTCTCAGAAGTGAGGCGCCCGCAATAGCGGCGGAAAAAGCGGTGGAACAGCCATTTTCATGGTTACTCCTGCGGCCAGCGCGCTAATCGTCGGGCGGGATATAGTCAGGATAGAAGCCGCTCTCACCATCATGGGGACACGGCTCTGGTTCGCGCGGGCGCGCAGGGGACAGGACCGGATCAATCCCTGAGCTTGGCTTTGTACGTTTAGGCGGCGAAGCATAGTGCCTGTGCCATACGTATGACGCGGGATGCTGGGATTTTTTGCGGTTCGCGGTTTGGCGGGGATTGTTGATTAATGTCGCCGACCCATAGTTGGAGACGGACGGCACCGATGGCGTCGCTGAACGTCAGACTGGTCTTTCGATACCACGCGGCGGCGTAAGCGGTACTTGCGCTGGTGAGCAGATCGGAGGCCCACAACGACACCAGGCTGTATAGACCGAGAAGAGCCGGGGTGGTCCGGGCAATGGCATTGTCGGTCCATTGGCGCTGTGTCTCGACGCCCAAGTGGGCTCGAGTTTCGGCGAAAGTGACCTCAATCTGCCATCGGCGGACGTACAGGGCGATGATGTTGGCGGGCTCGAGAGTGACATCGGTACTGAAGAACGCTTGCGGGGCGCGTTTTCCATCAGGATCGCGCACTAGCACCCAGCGAACGGGTAATACCGGTGTGCCGGGCCTGTACCATATGGCGGTGTCGGACGTGATTTCGAGTTCCTTGTCTTCGGCATGGCCATACCAGGCGGAGACGACAATCTTTGTCCAGCTTGTTGCAGGGTTGGACAGCAGGGTCTTGAGCTTTGGCAGCGCTGGACCTTTTTGCGCAGGCCGCCCCATCGTGCGGCAGGTCCGTTTCGGCGGCGGTGCGAACAGGTTGGCATCCAATCGCAACCGGCTGATGAGCATTGCTCGCGGTGTAATGGCATGGGCCAGTTCATGGACGGCGAAGCTGCTGTCACCGACGAAGATAATCCGGCGACCCGGCAGCCAGCGACACAGTTGTAGTGCGCCCTGCCGGGCCCAGTCAGTCAGTAGTTTATGACGTCGTCCGCGTTGATGATTGGATCGCTCCGAAGGGGCGAGCAACGTCAAGACCGGCAAGGCCTTGATCAGGCTAGTCCACGGCACCGGGGTGAGCACCATGAAGCTCAACCAGCGCAGCCCGCTGGCCTTGACGAAATGGCCGTGACTGGAGCGTACTGGGTCACGGTATATACCCCGCGCATTGATCCGGCGCCCCCATCGGCGCTCGATGGTGTCATCCATACCGATGACAACCGGGCCGTCGGGCACGAGCCGTTCGACCACCATAGCCAGTAACTGCCTGGCGACAGCGCGAGAACTCCAGCGGGCGCGACTGAGGATCTGGTGATAGCTGGCAAAATTGGCCGCCTGGGCCCGACCGGTCATGCGTAAACAGGAACTGATGGTCCGCTTGCCGGGCGCAAGCAAGGCGCCCATCACCAGAACCAGCACATGTTCCCAACTGGGCGCGGTAAAGCAAGAACGCCATGCCCGCAGCCAGTGGCGCAGTATCTGGGGAACGGGATCGCCGACAGCGGCCTTGGAATGATGAAGCATCCCATGCTTCGAATCGCGACCAGCACGGGTTGCAAGGCAATGGCTGGAGCGATGCGGCGAGGTGAATCAGATGCGCTCTGACCTGAAGGAAGCTACGGTCGCGCCATGGATGAAGACGAAATCGCAGCGCGCATTGAAGAATTTGACGCAGCCAATGGCGGCGGCGTAGGCTGGTATGAGGAGAAAGGCGCTTACCACCTCTACCTGCTCACAAATGAGGCGCCGATCGCGCGCCTCAAGCCAACTGGCACAGGTGACGAAGTCAGGATCGCCTATTGGTCGCATCGACGAAAATGGGACGATATCGACGACATGGGCGGATGCGTCCTACCCCTCGATCAGGCCCTCGACCACGTCGCAACCAACAGCATCTTCTGGACCTGGACCTGATCAAAAACGTACAAAGTCGAGCTGAGAAGCTGATTCGAATGATGGCGCCGCCTTTGGTCGATTCCTGGAAAATAGGGCGGATCTCCTCGCCCTGGGCCATGCGCGACCCAATCCAGCCGCAGCGCTCCGCCGACAGATAGCCGATCTGAACGCCGCGCACGCTTCAGACCGCGATGGCCGACGGATCGAACGGGTTCTTGGGCTCGGGTACGAGATCGACTGCTTCGCCCGGCACACAGAGCCTGATCTCGAACAGCCGGTTGTTGCGTTCCTTATTCTCATGGATGGCGCCGACGACGGCGAGGCTGATGTCGGGACGACTCATGGTAGCATCGGTAGATCGATGACCTCTTCCCGCCAAGCACCCGTGATAGCTTGCCGATCGCTGATGTCATTGTCTCCTTCGTTCGTCTAGCAACGGGCGACATGACGAACAGCATATCGCTTCGCGAGGCCCGGCGCATTGCCCTCGCCGCCCAGGGTTTCGGCCGATCCCGGCCCGCGAGCGTCGGTAAGGCGCATTTGCGGCGGACGACCGAACGCCTTGGGCTCCACCAGATCGACAGCGTCAATGTTCTGGCGCGAGCCCACTATATGCCGGCCTATTCGCGCCTGGGCGATTATGACCGGAACTGGCTCGACCAGGCCGCCTGGGGGAAGGCCCGTGACCGAAAATTGTTCGAATATTGGGCGCATGAAGCCTCGCTTCTGCCGATGGACTGCCACCCCTTGCTGCGCTGGCGGATGGCGCGCGCCGATCGGGGCGAGGCGGGGTGGAAGGGACTGCGCGCCTTTGCCGGAGAGCGGCGCGGCGAAGCGGAGACGCTGCTCGAGCGGTTCAGGGCCGACGGCCCGCTTGCGGCCTCCGACTTTGAGGGCGCGCGCAATCGATCGGGCTGGTGGGAATGGGGCGAGGCAAAGCAGATGCTCGAATGGCTTTTCTGGGCGGGGCACGTCACCACGGCCACCCGCCGTGGCAGCTTCGAGCGCGTCTATGATCTGACCGAGCGCGTCATTCCGCCCGACATCCTCGCCATCCCGACACCGGAGCCGCGCGACGCCCAGCGTGCGCTCATCGAGCAATCCGCCCGGGCGCTCGGCATCGCGACCGCTGCTGATCTGCGGGACTATTTCCGGTTGAAGCCCGATGAGGCTAGCGATGCCATCCAGGATCTGCAGGAGGAGAGGGCGCTCGTTCCCTTCACGGTGGAGGGTATGTCGCAGGTGATGTTCCTGCATCGCTACGCCCAGGCGCCGCGCCGGATGACCGCGCGGGCGCTCCTCTCGCCCATCGATCCCCTGATCTGGGAGCGCTCCAGAACCGAAAAGCTGTTCGACTTCCACTATCGTATCGGCATCTACACTCCGGCGCCCAAGCGGTCCCACGGCTATTATGATCTCCCCTTCCTGCTGGGTGACCGGATCGTGGCGCGGACCGATCTCAAGGCAGACAGGAAATCGGGACGGCTGCTTGTGCAATCTGTCCATATGGAATCTGGCGCCCCGGCAGACACGCATGGACAACTCGCTGCGGAATTGGGGCTTCTCGCCCAGTGGCTCAAACTGGAGCTGGTCGCGCCCATAATCTGACCCCGCAGGTTCTTAGCGATTTTCGAGCCGGGTCGGATCGTTCTTTCCCGCGTGAAAACCGTCGAAAGGCGGCCTCGAAAGGTTTATGAAGTGCCGCGCATTTGGGGCAGAGGAGCCCGTCATGACTGAATTTGAAGGACGTGATCTGCACCTGGTCAAAAAGGCCCTGTGCATCGGCATTCTCACGATCGAGAGCCAGGAGGATGGACCGTTCAAAGCGGAGTCGAATCTGACCGACATAAAGGCGCTGGCGGACGGCCTGATGCTCGGCGGCGTCGAGCTTCATCACTATATGCGCTCGGCGCATATCGCTCTTACCGGCAGACCGGACTGACAGTCATCTTATCCCTCTGGCGGGCTGAGGGGACGTTGCTCCGTCCCCTACGGGATCGCGCCTTGCAAGCGTCGACCCCTGATCGTCTCCCTGTGCGCCGCACCGCGCGGCACCTTTGGCTTCATATCTTTCGTCGGTGATCACGCCCGTGGCCACCTATCGCGCGCGCTGTCGAGGGGTCGGAGGGCGCGGGGGCGGTGAGGTCGTGCCCTCTTGAGAGGGCAGTGCGTGGCGCGCGGGCAGGGACCAGAGGGGAGGAGGATTTTGGAGGGTGTCGCTTTCGAATGGTCGAGAGCGGCATCATCCAAGGAGTTGAAGTCATGAATATCGGTGAAATCCAGAATGTGAATGGTCGTCTGACGGGCTCGATCGCCACGCGCACCATCGACCTGCCGCGCATCGGTCTGCGCAAGGTCGAAAGCATGAGCGATCGCGCGCCGCTGTACGAAATCCTCACGCTGAATGTCGCCCGCCGCTGGGTTCAGATCGGTGCGCTCTGGGAAGCGGCTTCGAAGAAGACCGGGGAAGCGTTCCTTGCCGGATCGGTCGACGATCCGGGCCTTCCCGAACCGCTGCCTGTCGCTCTCTTCCCGACCGAAGACGGCGGCTACACCATCGCCTGGCGCCGTGAGACGCTGCGTGCGGAATTCAACGGTGGCTTCGGGGCGTCGCAGCGCTCCTATGACGAGCGCGGGCAATCCGGCTTCGGTGAAAGCACTGCCGGCGCCGATGGATCGCTCATGGGCAGGAACGATCTCAACGACGAGGTTCCCTACTAAGAACCCGGCGAAGCGAATATGGGCCGGGAGAGCATCCGCTTTCCCGGCCTTTTTTGCGTCCGCATGTCTTCCCTTCAAATATGAAAGGACCGCGCCATGGCCAGCGCCCCGCGCAGCAGCATCGATCGCTTTGCCGATCTGCCCACCCTCTACGCCCAGATGACCGCAACCCCTGAATTCCAGGCCGCTTTCGGCGACCCGCTTGGCCTCTCGATCGTCTCGCCGGGTGAAGAACCGGCTGAGTATGAGATGCCCGAAGCCATCGCCGCGCAGGCGGAATGCGGCGGGATTGTCGCCGCCATATTCGATCTGTTCTGCGATACCCGGCTTGAGACGCTTGCCCCCGAAATCGCCTGGGGCATCGTTAACAGCTTCCGCTTCGTCGCCAGAAAGCTCGAACGACAGGAGGACCGGCTTGCACAGGAGGTCGGCGAACTTGCCCGCGAGCCGGACGTCAGCGAAGTGTACACGACCTCCCTGGAGGAGAAGCAACTTCTCTGCCAGTCGATCGCGGAACAGCGCCATGCGATCGAGTGCATGCGCGACTATGCCGCCGAAATGTATCGTGCTCTGTCGGGGTGGCCATGGACGCCCGCGCGGGGCACCCGGGCGTCGACTGCATCAAGCGCGAGCCAGATCGCGGCGCTCGATTTTCTGCGCGCGCGCACCCTTGCCATACGCGAAAAGCATATGCCGCAGGGGCCGATCGTGGTCGTGACCGGGCCTGCCGACTGGCATGACTGGAAACTCATCTGGGACCGTCTCGATCTCATCAAAACGCGTATCCCGCACATGACCCTCATCACCACCGGGCAACGGCGGGGCGTCGACCAGATCGCTGCGGCCTGGGCGGCGAGGACCGAAATAGGCGTCCCGGTCGTGGTTTACGGCCTTTACGGTTCGGGGAGGAAGACCGCTTTCAAGCGGAACCGGAAGATTCTCGAACTGAACCCCGTCGAGGCTTTGCTCTGCGAGGGGTGGGTATCCAGGCGAACCTCTATCAGTTGCTGCGGGACGCAGATGTTCCGATCCACGCCTTCCACCGGGCGGATCAGGCGCCCGACACACCCGTGCTGGCGCGGCAACGTCGTCAGGCGAGCAATCGAGGGGAGGCGGCGCATGGCTATTCCCAACTATCTGCGCACTAATTTCCAGACCCTGCTGCGCGCGGCGGGGGACGGCAATCTCGCCCTCATGGAGTGCCAGGATACGCAGACGGGTGATCCGCGCTTTGTGATCTGTGCCATCGGTCGAGATGGTTCGGACTATGTGATGACCCCCTTTGGCCATCTGGTCGAAGGCAATCCCTATGACGCCTATGTCCCGCCGATTTGAATAAGATAAGATCGACCGGATAGTTCTCCAAGGGATCGGCAGCACCCCGGCTGTCGGTCCCTTTTTTTTATCCAATGGGAGAGGGCGCACCGTCGGTTACGGGTCTGTTGGGCGAGCGCTGCGTCTGGACCCAAGCCTCCATGGGGGCATCGAGCCCCCATGGAGGCTGCCTCTCTTCTTCTCTCAACAAGCGGGATAAGTTTACACGGGAAACCCCGGCGGCCTCAAGGACGACGGGGCCCCACCATTTTTTCTCGCGGGCGGGCACCTGCGCGCCATCGCTACGGCGGTGCGCGCGAGAAAAAATCGTGACCCCCATCGCCGCTTCGCGGTCGTGGCTGCGCCACGATCCTTGACCCCGCCGAGGCGAGCCCGTGTGGAAGAGGAAACCTCTTGAAGAGCAAATGAAGGAGGTTCCGATGCTGAATATGACTGACCGCGACGCAACCCTGGATCGCTTCGCCGACGCCTTTATCGAAACGACCGACAGCTACCGCATCGCGCGCGGAGACGACGTCATCCAAGCGCCGATGCCCGATGGCGAGGTGGTCGCCCGGGCCACCGAGTTGCTGGTCACGACCCTGTTCGATGTCCTGCGCGATACCCGGCTGGAGGCCATGGCGGACCGGATCGCATGGGGCATCGTCCACAGCTTCCACAAGGTTGCAGGCCAGATTGAGGGGGAAGCGGACAAGGCGGCGATGGCCGTCCGTCGGCTTATTGAACAGAATGACGGGAGCGAGATTGGCAGCGTCGAACTGGAAGAGGCACAGATGCTCTGCCAGTCGCTCGACGAAACCCAGGACGCGCTGGCGTGCATGCGCGACTATGCCGCCGCGACCTACCATGCCGAGACCGGACGGCCCTGGTCAGCCCCGCGCGCCTCGCTGGTCTCATCCAAGCGGACCGCACCGGTGGTGGCGGCGACCGATTACCTGGCGGCCCGGCGCAAGCGGCATATCGATGCACGCGCGCCCAAGGGACCGGTCGTGATCTTCTCCGGCGGGCAGGTCTGGGAGGATCACCGCCTTCTCTATGCAGCGCTCGATAGCATCAAGGTGCGGGTGCCAACGATGGTTCTCGCGACAACAGGGCAGGATAAGGGGTGCGACGCGATCGCGGCGGCTTGGGCGGCGCGTACGGTGTGCCGGTCAAGCCGGTTTCAAACTGCATGCTCCGATCCGGTCTTCGCATCACCTTACGCATGGAAACATGGGCCTGAATTCCTTGGGATTTCGCGCCTGAATGCGGCATTCGAGCGACTGAACCGGTGGGAAAAAGTACGCTCTTGCGATGCTGCCGAGCCCTGTATGTTCTCAATTGGGGACCAAATAGCCATCACCGGTTAGTCGATATGGAGAGCGTTGCCCCGACGCTGTTACGTTCGGACTTTTCCTTGATGTCCTCCAGCACTCTCCCCACGTTTTGACGGATGGCTAGGCGGGCGATCGGCTCCCAATAAGGCACCGGATCAATCCGCAGTTTGTGCTCCGACGATACTCGCAGCAGCGTTCGGTTCGAGCCGATCGGCATGAGCTCGAAACGAGTTTCGCCGGTCAAGAAATAGCCTTGCACGTGGGGTGCGTGAACTCGCCGGTATGGGCTCATTTCTTCCATCGCCGGGGGCTGGTTCTCGACACGAAAAGCGAGAACGCGATCCTGCTTCCACTCTGTCACCACTTCGGTAGCCGTGCCGGTCGAAAAGGCGCCGATGCGCTTTGCGCCAACACCTTCGCCCTCAAGTTTTCCGTTCATCGGATAGGCCAGCCCTGCGAGCGCCGGGAGACCAGGTGCAACTTCGATCGGCTCCGAACTGGTAAGCGCCTGCCACACCATTTCGGGAGTTGCGCCGATCTTGATTTCATACTGTGTGGCAATCGGCGCTTCCGGCGGAACAGCGGCTTCGACCATGAAAATCATCGGGAGTACCGCGACGCTTGCGAGCGGGTTTCGGCGGTTGTGCCGAGCAATTGCCAAGCCCCTGCCGAGAGCCGCGCCCAGCATGACGATGGGAACCGCGAGCGGCGCGGCCAAGAGTATGCAGACGATCCCTTCAAGCGCGAGGACGACAAGTGCGAGGCTCCCGAGCCCCGCCGCAGCAATGGCGAGTTTCATCGTCCGCGACGAGCCAAGATCGCTTTCGGAGTTGACCAGATATCCCGTCGTGATCCCGACCAGGAGGGGCGTCATCACGAACAGTCCCCAGCCATACGCTCCAAACGTCACCGCCGAAATCAGCACCGCAAAAACGATGAGCGCGACGCCTGCAAGCAGGCCCAGCGCGACACTCTTGGAAGCATGGCGCGTTGCGTGTCCCTCCTCGTCGAGAGCGCCCTTCGACGGGAGAAGTGCATTGAGCGCGATGGCTGCCAATTGGACCACTGGAACAACGCTCAGCACAGCCAGAGCAAAGCCCCGGTTTGTCCGCTGTGCGAGCCTGAAGGAAAGCAGGGCAAGCAGCCACGCTACCAGCAGGCAGTAAGCAAAAATGACCGCGCCCCAGATCGCGGGGAGACTCCAAAGTTCCAGAGTGCTGCTCAGCGGGGTAAGCCAAAATTCAAGATCGAGCGGACGCTCGTCCGCATAGGTTTGTCTTGCAAACCAAGCGACAAGATTCTGGCTGGCGATAAGGGAAATCGTCGCCGCAAGATAGGCAACCCGGCGCAGGATTTCAGACCGGCTGGCGCTCATGGTCGCGCCTCCTTCAAAGTCTGCACAGAGTGGGGTGATGGCGCGCCAATCCGTCGGATCGCCTTCGCCCTGTCGAGCTGTTCGGGACGTACCACATCCCAAGCCAAACCGGCGCGCTCCAACAGGCGGATGAATGCAAAGCCCCAATCGGATTGACCGGGATGGATGCCGATTTGCGCCGAGCCGGGATAGGCGTGATGGTTGTTGTGCCATGCCTCGCCCATGGTCAGGATAGCGGCCCACGGCACGTCGTGCGCCTGCACCCCTGCATCAATCACGGTCCAGTTTTGCGGACCGCGCGTATGGGCGAGGTGGCCGACAAACCAGTGGCCGGTAACCGACGCAGTCACCCGGACGCAGACCCCCCAGATGACCCAGCTCCATCCACCACCTACGAAAAGCAGGGCCGCGATCGGCAACTGCTGTAGCATCCAGGTCCGCTCCAAGAACCGGTAGAACGGATCATCTCCTGCCGGGCCGAGATCGAACGTCGGTGGCTGGTCCAGAATCAAGCGACAGTGTACTTGCCAATAGTAATCTCGCAGCATCCCGCCACGGTGAGCGAGATAGTCGTGACAGTGTGGATTGCGCTGAGCCCAGTCTCGCAAATCATGAGTGCGGATCATCCAAAACGGCCCACTCATCCCCACGCACGTTCCGACCCAGACGAGGAACCGTTCGAGCCACAGTGGGCATTCAAAACTGCGATGTATCAGCCGCCGGTGGAAGCCGACACTGTGGCCGAGCAAGAGCGATGCTCCGGTTAGCAGGACGAAGACCAAGAACGCATCCCAAGCCCAGTAGATAGGACTTAAAACCAGTGTCGCGGCGAGCATTCCTCCGTTCCAAAGGGAGTGGGCCGGGTCCCACCGCACGCTGCCATGCGAGGGGCTAGACCCCCGCATCTCGACGAGGCTGTTAACCTGGCACCTATCTTGATCTGCCCCATTCGTCACAGCCACGCCTCCACGTCTACTAGGTAATTAACTTATGGCTTAATCGTCGATTTAGGGTTGTCAAGTGATTAGCTTATTCCTTAATTGAAGGCATGCAAAAGATCTTTGAAGCCTTGGGGTCGGCCCCGCGACGCAAAATTCTCGCTTATCTGTCGGAGACAGAGCTGAACGCGAGTGAGATTGCCGCGCGATTTTCGATGTCAAAGCCCGCCGTCTCCCAGCACCTTTCCATTCTCGAGAATGCAGGTTTGATAGCCAGTGAAAAACGTGGCCAGTTCGTGTTCTACCGTCTGATTCCAGACAATTTGGTCAACACGCTGAATTCCTATGTGCAGGAAGTGTGCCCGGTTTCGCGCCCCCTGAAGCGCGAAAGTGCAGAGCTATCTGCGCGCAAATCTGCGCGAGACGAAGGATCAGATGAATCGTAGGATGTTCCGAAGGACTTTCACCTCATCCCCGCCAACGCGTGCTGAATCGCAGCGCACGCAACATCGTGAATGTGTCGCAGCATTGAACGCCGACATCCGCGCAGACATCGGGGATACGGCGGTTCTGCCGCTGCTGTCGGCGCTTTGACGCTTCCGTCGTCACCACGCAGCGGTTTGCAGGATCAGCCAATGCATGGGCAATCAGGAATGGATCGCGACCGATTGCCTCCAGTTCGTCGTCCGTCAGATCTGGCGCGTACTGATTAGTGACGCGCTGCACCAAGGCGGGTTGAACGTCTTCGTCAAAAAGGATCGCGGCCTTGTGTGCGTCGTCCTGAATCCAGGCATAGAGCAAATCACGCTCGGCATCGTTGCTACCGTCCTTCACTTCTTCGAGCGTCTCGATCGGCATTTTGATCTCGCCCGCGTTGCCCATGTGGACAAGCCATTCCCAGAACTCCGGCACGGCATCGACAGGATAATAGAGATTTTGCGCCGTGATGAGCACGTTGGCATCAAGCAGGTACAACATGCGTCAGGCACCCTGCTCGATAGCAAGCGCGGCACCGCTCAGCAGCGTGTGAACGCTCCGGGGTTTAACCCCCAGCAGCTTGCTCGCGCGGGTGGGTGTGAGCACCCCTTCGCTCATGTTTCGGGCCACGAAATTGAGCAATGCCGCGCCGAGGCGGTGTCGCCGGACAATGTAGTAGTTGGGGCCGCCGTCCATGCCCCGCGCACGTTCTCGCTGGGCCGCGCGGCTTTGCAGCCATTGGACCCTAAAAGTATCGGTCAGCGCCCGCCAGGTGCGCTCGGTGATCTTGTCCGCGCGGAACAACCGGTAAGCCACCAAGGAACGGCTCACCAACCGCACTTCGGCAAACTCGGTCACCAATCGTGCCGCTTCACCGAGGTCAGTCGCGCGGGTGATCAGGAGTTGATCAAGCTCCCGCTGCGGGAGCAAGAACGAACTCGCGACATCGTTGCAGAACTGCTCGACCGCGCCTTCGAAATGCCCTCCGCTCACGCCGGTTGCGCCGATCCAGAGATGAGCGACTTCATGCAGCAGAGTAAAGGACCAAGCCGTCTTGGCGTCCTGATCGTTGATCACGACAAACGGTGCAATCGGATCGGCGAGAGCGAAGCCCCTGAAAGCATCGACATCGATTGCCGAGTGGTGGCTTCCGAGATTTCCGATCAGCAGTACGTAGATTCCAGCGGCTTCGACGCGGCTACGCAGCAGGGCGAAGCCGGCATCTGCCGATCCCTGGGCGCGGAATGCTGCAAGGTCGAGGCCAAGCACTTGGCGGATCGACGCCAGCACCGGGCCAACGCCGTCGTTGCGCGACATCGAGCCGATGAACGGGAGGGGCTCGGCCTCTTCCTCTTCCACCTGCACGGCGCGCACGACGGCCTGCCGGGAACGGATGTCGCGAACCAGTGCGTCCACAAGCGGCTCGCCGCCAGTGTGACGATCAGGCAGGGTGCGGAAGTCCTCGCCCCGGTCCCCCCGAGCGGGAGGCTCATCCAGGTAGAATGACACAAGCGGGCGGCGATAGATTTTCGCCATTTTCAGCAAGACCGGCCGCGAAACCTCGCCTTCCTCGGTTTCCAGAGCAAGCAGACGGTCAGCACCTGAAACCCCACGGGCGGGATTTATGCCTACCTTGGCTGCCGCTTCCTCAAGCGAAAGCCCCGCGCTTTCGCGCGCCCACTGTAGGATCGAAGGCTTCACCACCGGCATTGGCCCTCATTCGCACAAGATGAGGCAAAGCGTGAGCGGAATTTGCTCGGTGGGAAGGCTGTTCGACAGCCGCACTCATACCTCGGGACTCAGAACATGTTGTTCGAACGGTGCGCAACGCATAACGTGCGAACTCTGGAGAACGATATGACTTCTTCCCTTGGGCTTGCCGGTGACCTGGACGACGTCGAACTGATCGAAGATGTCGAGGCTGCTTTCGGCATCCGTCTGGTGGATGAAGAGATTAGTCGGTGCTCGACCGTGGGGCAGCTCTTCGAACTGATCGAAGCCCGCCTCCCGGAAATGCCTAGCGGGCAATCATGCGCGACCGCGATGTGCTTCTATCGGTTGCGGCGGGCACTGCAGCCGCACTCCGCGATCGCCCTGAAGCCGAAGACATCTATCATGGCCCTAAGAGCCGTGCCTGTCCGGAAACTGCACCGAATCATCGAAGCCGAATGCGGTCTGCGCCCTCCTCCGCAATACATCACCTTGTGGGGATGCCTGGCGCTGCTGTTCGTTGCGGTTTTTCCATTCGGACTCTTCGCCATCGGTATGCCGTGGTGGGTTGCTCTCCCGTCCGCAGCTTTTGGAGTCGGGTTTTATTGGTTTGCGCCGATCCGATTGCCCGACGAGGCCGAGACGTTCGGCGATCTGGTCAGGATAGTCGCATCGCGCAGCATCGGTGCGCTGGCGGACCAAGGAGCCCGGATTGGGCCGAAAGAAGCATGGAAAGCCTTCACGGATGTGCTCTCCGATCACACTCAGCTTTTGAAGACCGAAATTTGGCCGGAAACGCTGTTGCTGGCTCCGAAGAAAGCGACAGCGTAATGCCGTCATGTGGGCATCGGTATGCGTTCCCATCTGAGCCAGCGAGGCATCGACGACCCAGTCGCGTAAGCTAAGAATATCTCACGCACTTCGTCAAAATTGAACGTCTCGTTTGGGGCAGTCTCGGACGATGATGTGAACTTACCGGAAACCGCGCTGAAGTGATGCTGGCTGTCTCCTTCACGCATTTCAATGACATAATTGCCGTCTTGGAACGCTGTTTGGAGATAGGTTTCTGGGCCTGCCTCCAAGATCACGAATGCGCGAGGCCCTACATTGAGCAAAGAATCGTGAAGAGCCTCGGTTGTGGGTGGCCCCTCGAACTGCTCGCCCGCGATAATAAGAACCAAGTCGCTGCGAATGACACCTTTGGGCGGCCTCGTGCGTAGCGCTTTGCCAGAAATGGTCACTGTATCGTGCAAAAAGCGGACGAGCGGCTCGGCCTCCCGCCGATCTTTGTGTGCCGACCAGTAAATCAGTGGGCCGCCAACCATGAAAACCAAGGCGATAACAACCAGTTGACGGGTCGATGCCTGGCCGCTGGAGATGAGCTGAAAAACGATGAAGGCCATCAGTGGGATAAGGAGCGAGAACATTATCACTCCATTTAGGTCGGAACCGGCAAGCCCTCGAATGCTTGCTCCCTGCCTCCTCGAAGAAATCACGCCGAAAAGCATTGGGCCATATCGATCAAAAGCACTGTACCACAGGCAGATAAAGGGACCCAGAATCCAACCTCTCGGACCATTCGTGGGTTCGAGCCAACGCTTTTTCCGTTTGCGAATCGCGGTTTTGACCGTCGATGCATCAAGCTGGGACTCAAGGTCAAACCTGTAACCAAAGGGTTGAAACGGCACGATGTCCCCCATCATTTGGCGATACATTACGCTGAAAATACGCTTCATTGCCATGGCTATCGGACAGTGCCGTTTCTCGTATTTGGTCTTTAATTCCCGCATCGACGCCGCAGACGCATGACCCAGCTCGCTGATTATGAGCGTGTTCGGGTTAAGGGAGCGGCCAGTCAGCCTGTGGCCAAAGCAGGTCAGAATTTTGATCACCTAAACCATCAAACTTTCCACCGCATCCCCGATTTGCTGCGCGGCATCGAGCAAGTGCTCGTCATCGAGATGGGCATATCGGGCCGTCGATTGATGGTTTGCATGGCCGAGCAGTCGTCCGATCATGGGCAAGGTTTCCTTGCTCATCGCGGCATGGCTGGCGAACGTGTGGCGCAGGTCGTGGATGCGCAGTTTGCCAAGGTCGGCCCGTTGAAGGATCGTAAGCCAGAGATGCTTGATGCAGCTGATCGGCCTTCGATACTGGTAGTTCCAGAACAGCCAAGGGATCTTTGGGTGGCGCGGCAGACTGTCGATGACCTCACGCGCCGCTGAACCAAGCCAGACCGTGCGCGGGCCGGTCTTGCTGTCGCGCAGGAGCAGACGATTGCCCTTCACGTCCTGCCATTGGAGGGTGAGAATCTCGCGGTAGCGGCAGCCGGTCAGCAAGAGCAGCGTGATGACCGCGCACCCTGACCGGATCGTGAGATTGTCGCTGGCGCGCAGTTCGGCGAGCACTTCCCCGAACCGGTCCAGTTCCTCGGTGGATAGAAACCGTTCGCACTGCCTCCGCTTGTTCGGCCTTACCGACCGGCAAGGATTGGTGTTTTCGAGCCGGTATCCCCAAACCTCGGCCTTGTTGAGCATGTTCTTGAGTATTTCGAGCGTTCGGTTCGCCGCGCCTGGGCCGGTGCGGTTGTTGAGTTCCGCGAACCACTTGGTCACATGCCCTTCGTTCAGCTCGTCGATGAACACGGCCTTGAAGGCGCCGTCGAGATATTGGCGGCGATAGCCGTTATGAGTCGCGAGCGTCGATGCCTTCCACTGCGGCGACCAGCGAGACCAATACTCCTGCAGGAAATCGTCGAACCGCGGTGCGGAGCGGATGCGCTTGCGGTCAGTCGCCGGATCGCGCCCGACCTGCGCGTAGGCGATGACGCGCCGCGCCACCATCTGCGCCTGGTGGCGGGTCAGCACCGAGGCCGGGCCGATCGTGACCGTCCGCAGTCTCCCCGCCATCCGCGTCTGCACGATGTAGACATTGCGGCCGCTAGGGTAGTGCCGGATGCCAAAGCCGTGCTCGATCCCCAGCCAGGTCGTGGACCGCGCCTTGCCCTTCGGGACGAGCAGGAAGTTGACGTTCGCGCCAACCTCCGCGAGCGCTTCCTCCACGATCCGTTTGAGGCTGGCGGCGGTCATGGACGTAGCCCGATCGCCTGCGCCAGCGATCCGGCGATGCGGTCGGCGGCATCGCCAATTACGTCATCGGACAGATGGGCGTATTTGGCAGTCGTTTCCGGCAGGACATGCCCGAGCAGCCTGCCGATGGTCGCGAGTGGCACATTGTCCATGATCGCGGTCGAAGCGAAGCTATGCCGCAGGTCGTGGACCCGGACATCGGGCAAGGCGCAGCGCGCACGGAAAGGGAGCCACCAGTTGTCGAAGTTGAGCGGCCTTGTCCTGGCGCGGTTCGGGAAGACAAGCGAAGTATCCTCGTGCCGCTCGATCCCTTCCAGCACCTCAAGCGCCTGGCTGTTGAGCCAGATCGTCTTGGCTCCGGTCTTGCTGTCCGGCAAAAGGAGGCGCGGCGGCTGCACCCACTCCCAGCGGAGATTCAATATCTCGCCTACGCGCGCGCCCGTGAACAGGAGCAGCCGCGTGAGCGCAACCTGTGCGGGATAGGCGGCCTCCTGTTCTCGCAATGCCGCGCCGATCCGGCGATACTCCGTTGGCGTCAGGTATCGCTCCTTCGGTTCACGTTTGTAGCGAGGCATCCCCCGACAGGGGTTGGAGCCCTTTCGCCGCAAGCGCAGCGCCTCGGCATATTTGAGCAGCGCTGCCAGAACCGGCAGGGCGCGATTGAACAGCCCCTCCCGTGTGCCCGCGCAATCATCTCGCCAGCGGTGAATGTCGGCGGGAAGAATGTCCGCCACGCGCATCGCGCCGAAGGCCGGTGCAATGACAGTCTTCCATGCGTTCCAGTTTCGCTTGGTCGTCGAGGCTTTCCACACCCGTGACAGGTCATCCCAGTAGGTATCGACGAAGTCTGACAGGATCGGCGTCGCCTTGACCACTGCGCGCTTGGGCAGACCATCGAGTGCCACCTCGGCCAGCAATCGCCGGGCCTGTGCCCGTGCGAGCTCTGCCGCGAGTTCGTCAGATCGGCCCAATGTGATCCGGCGATGCTTGCAGCGATGGCGCAGGCGAACGAACCAATAATAGTTGCCGGTCGGCCTGACGCGCAGGCCAAAGCCCGCAAGTTCCGTATCCCAGATGCAGTATTCCGTCTCGCGCAGCGGCAGCTTGCGCCGCGCAAAGTTGCCATCGAGAAGTGCCCGGCGCCCGGGCTTTCGCCGCGTGGGGACCATATGGCCATCGCCCATATCAAAACCGGGGTCGAAAGTCGCGGAATTCCGGTCGTTTGCGGGGACCATATGGCCTTCAACGGCATACCCGCTGCCGAGCAGCCCCAGCATCTCACGCACTGATTTTACGGCGTTTTTCCCCATACTTCAGCAGTGTAACTGCGTAACGCGTGTCATCTCATCCCATTCAGCCTCGACCGGAAACTCGGAAACAGGGCAGGGTTCGCGCGCAACGAGCAACTGCTCAGGCTCCGCCCGGTAGAGGCGGTCGTGTGCCAGGGGTCCGGGTTGCAGAGCCATTTGGCGCGCGAGGTGCGCAGGCTCGGGGTTCCGGCGCATTTCTTCGCCCTCGGTGATCAGCGTCAAGGTCGCGCGAGCCGATAGAAGCGGCCAAGGAGGGCAAAAAGAGGCGGTGGAGCGCGCGGCTCCGCCGCCTCTTTTTTGTCGAGTGGGGGAATGGTCGTCGCGCTCGGGGACCCGGATGGAGGCCGCAAGCGTCCTCCGTCCGCGCCCGTCGCGCAACGATGCAGGATCAGCCTGACTGATCCTGGCCAGCTGCGCGCGGCTCCGCCGTGCTCGCTGCAGGGACAACCCTTCGGGTTGTTTTGCCGGTCGAGATTTTGCCGGGTTCAAGCCGATCGATCGCGCGCAAGGCTTCCATGGCCCGGTCGCCGCCGATGCGAATTGCGTGCCCCACGATTTCGCGAAAGGCGCGTTCGCTCAGTTGCTCGACGGCCAGGTCTCCGACCATCGAGGCATATCTGCCGCGCAGAGCGCGGCGGGCGCCCAACACCTCTTGCGCGAGCTTTCGTTCCCTTGCCTCAAGATCGGCAAGGCGTTCGCGATCATTCATTTTGGGCATATGTTATCCTTCACAATTGCGAAGGTCTGCCCGCCAAGGTCGATATTGCCACGGTGCATCCCGGATGCAATCGCTGGCGTGGCGATGGACCTCATTTGGGGAGGCAACGCCCCTTTTCCCGATCAGAGAGACTGTTCATTGTCTAAAGATTTGAAGACCCCTTCGGGGTGCCCCGCGCCTTCCGGCACGAGGCAGCGCAGCGCGGGAAAGCGCTGCGAAGAAGGGACGCACGCCGGAGGCGTTTTGTAATGCACTGTAGGCACGGGTGCTGCCCATAAAGCGGCTTAGTTTCAACGGCTTATGGCATTTCTTAGAAAGCCGTTGGGACACATGTTGCGTCCTGGGGAACAATTTGGCAAGCGGAATTTGCTCTTCCTGTTCCGGGGCGGCCGAGCAACTTTGAACGGCTAATTTGGCTAGGCGTGTTTAAAATACGGATGTTAGGCACTACGCGATCGCCAACTGGTAGCGTGTCGATTTGAGCATGCCCGATTGTGTCAGCGCCCCCATTGCGACGAGTTCTTGCAAGTCACGAGTGGCGGTCGCACGCGAGGTGCCGGTGATCGTGATGTAGTTGGCGGCGCTGAGTCCGCCTGTGAAGCCATCGATCCCTTCCCTGAACATGCGGGCAATGACCCGGGCTTGCCGCTCATTCATCTGATTGCGGAAAAGGTCGTAGAATTTGACCTTCGCGAGGAGGAAGTCGATCAGCGCGAGACTGTGTTCCTGAGCGTCCAGTACCGTCTGTGCAAAGTAGGTTAGCCACCCGGTGATCTCGTTTCGCTTGTTGGCTGCCTCCAGTGCGTTGTAGTACGCGGAGCGGCTGCGCTGTATCACCTGCGACAGGGCAATCAGGCTCGGCTGGCCGATAGCTTGGGAGAGAGCCATTTCTGCAAGTGCGCGAGCGATGCGTCCATTGCCGTCCTCGAAGGGATGGACCGAAACGAAGTAGAGATGGGCGATCCCTGCGCGGGTCAGGGCGGGCAAGGGGTTCGATCCCCCTGTGCTTGAACTGGTGAACCAATCAAGGAAGCCTTGCATTTCTTCCGGCACATCTTTTGAGGGGGGCGCCTCGAAGTGAACCGTCGGCTTGTGAACAAACCCGGAGACGACCTGCATCGCATCCTCGTGATCACGATAGCGGCCGACGGCATCGATATCGCGGCGTCCACTGACGACCATTTCGTGCCAAGCGAAGAGAGTTTCGTTCGTTAGCGGATCGGCAAAGTTGCGGTAAAGGGCGATCATCATTTCGGCGATACCACGTTCAGCAGGAGGAATTCTGCGATCGCTGGTTTCGAGACCGAATTGGCGGCGTAACGAACTTTGCACGCTGTCACGATTGAGCAGTTCGCCTTCGATCTCCGAGGTCTTGAGCGCCTCACCGGTCATTATGTCAATGGTGACAGCCGCACGGTCATCCTCAGTCAGGTGCTTGACCGAACCGATAAGGATGCCGGATTGTTGCAGAAATTGGCCTTCAAGCGTCGCCAGGCGTGCGCTTTCCCAGCGAAATTTCGGCCAGTCTGGTTGCTGCCAGTTCCATTTCATGAGGTATAAATTCCAATTTATCACTCACCATATAGAGAATAATGATGCATAAATCCAGTAGTTATGCATCATGCTGGCTAACGTACGCCCAATGTTTGGCAGCTACTCTGCCTTGGATTGGGACCTTCCGGCCCGGCTGCGGAACGTCCGCCCTGGGTAAGCCGACCTTCGAACCGGGGCTGCGCTACGTCGGCTCAACGTCTCGCCCGGGGACTTTCCCGAATTTCGGCTTCGGAGAAACCGACTCAACAAAGCAGCCATTCACCGACCTGTGCGAGCCTCATGCCGGAGGCGCCAAGGCGCCCATATATGCCGTTAGACACGGACTTTACTGCGCCTGGAAGCGGACATTCAGACTACGACTGGGTCTGGGATATTTTCTGAGCACGGTCTATGGCATCCATCCTTCGTCAGTCGACCGACGATGGCATCCGTGTACGGCTGGAGAGCCCGGTGTTGACGACAGCCGCCGTCTTGCGCGCGCGTTTCAAATTTATTGTGTGCTTCCGGACAGATAGTCCGTCTCCAATGCTCCGCCCGCTGCCATGTCCACGGTAAAGCCCTTTTTCGTGATATGCCCCTGATGGAGCAGATAGGCGCGGCTGGAAAGCGAGAGGGCCAGATCCGCCATCTGGTCCACGATCAGCATCGCCATGCCCTCATCGCGAATGGCGGCGAGCTGGTCGAACAGGTCCGACGTCGCTTGCGGCGACAGGCCCAGCGACGGTTCGTCCAGCAACAGGATGCGCGGTTGTGCCATCAGCGCGCGGCCAACCGCCAGCATCTGCTGCTCGCCGCCCGACAGCAGGCCGGCACGCCGGTCCAGCATCGCGGTCAGGCGCGGAAATTGCGCCAATATCGCGTCCAGCCGCTCCGCCATCCCGGCCCGGCACGTATAGGCGCCCAGCCGCAGATTGTCGCGCACCGACAATTCGGGGAAGACCTGCCGCCCTTCGGGCACTAGCACCAGCCCGGCGCGCACCCGCGCAACGACGGACCGGCCGTTGATCTGTTTCCCCTCCAGCCGCAAATGCCCGTCGCCCGCCGGCATCAGGCCGGACAGGATGCGCATCAAAGTCGATTTGCCCGCGCCGTTCGCGCCCAGCAGCGCCACGGATTCGCCCTTGCGCAACTCCACATCGATGCCGTGCAACACATCGCCCGCGCCATAGCCGGCATGGATGGCATAGGCGCCCAGCGCCGGCTCGCCGCCTTTTTCGATCGCGGGCGGGCTTTGCCGCACGGACCGTTCGCCCAGATAGGCTTCGCGCACCAGCGGATCGGCCTGCACCTGCGCGGGTGTGCCCGTGGCGATCAGCGCGCCGGTGCGCAGCACCACGACCCGGTCCGCCACGCCCATCACCAGCCCCATGTCATGCTCGACCAGCGCAACGCCGATGCCCGCCGCGGCAATCGACCGCAGCAAATCGCCCAGCACCCGCTTTTCGCCCTGCGACAATCCGGCGGCCGGTTCGTCCAGCAGCATGACGTCGGGATCGATGGCCAGCGCGCGGGCGATTTCCACCAGCCGGCGGTCGACATGGGCCAGTGCGCTGGCGGGCGTGGAGGGCGCGCCGGCATAGCCGCAGGCGCGCAGCAGGCCATGGGCCTGGCGCTTCATGGTTGCGCTGTCTCTGGCGGCCACGCCTAGCAGGCGGCCGGGCCGCCCCTTGTGCAGGGCCAGCAGGATATTCTCCTCCACGCTCATGCTGTCGAACAAAGCGGAGCTTTGATAGGTGCGGGCGATGCCGGCCCGCGCCGCGATGAAGGATCGGCCGGGCGGCAGGGGCGTGTCGCCAATCATGCGCGTGCCTTCATCGGGCCGGTAAAAGCCGCTCAGCATGTTGATGACGGTCGATTTACCGGCCCCGTTGGGACCGATCAGCGCCGTCACGATGCCGGCCGGAATATCGATGTCCAGCGCGTCGATCGCCCGCACGCCGCCAAAATGGATGGCCAGCGACCGGCCATGCAGGCCGACGCGCGCCCTTCGGCTCAATCGGTCGGCCAGAGGCGTGGGGTCCATGTCGGGCGCGGCCTCTGTCTGCCCGATGCGCAGCAGGCCGGCCATGCCGCCCGGCGCGATCCACAGCACCACCAGGACGAGCGCCGCATAAGCGAGTACGCGATAGGCTTCCAGCGAAGACAGGAGTTCAGGCAACAGGCCGATGACGATCGCGCCCAGCACCGGGCCGGATCGCGCGCCCGCGCCGCCGATCACAACGACCAGCACCAGCACGATGGAGAAGCTGAGGCCAAAGGACTGCGGCGTCACGAAACTGTTGAGCGGCGCGGACAGCCCGCCTGCCAGCGCGCAGCAGGCGGCCGACGCCATGAAGGCGACGATGCGGATATATAGTGGATCGATGCCGATCGACGCGGCGGCATGGTCGCTGTCGCGCACCGCGCGCATGGCTGCGCCCCAGCCGTTGCGCGACAGCCGGTGATAGGCGGCCATGACCAGCCCGGCCGTCAATATCGCGACGATCGCCATCGCCCGGTCGCTCAGCGCGATCCCGCCGATCGAGATCGGCGCGATTTGCAAAATGCCGCTCTGCCCGCCGGTCAGGCTTTCGGCCTCGACCAATGTCTGTTCGACGATCAGGCCGAAGGCGATCGTCACCATGGCCAGATAGGGGCCCTTCACGCGCAGGGCGGGCAAAGCGAGCAACGCGCCGATCCCCGTCGCCACGACGACGCTGATCGGCCAGGCGATCCAGAAGGGCAGCCATCCGCGCGAAGTACAGATCGCGACCGTATATGCGCCGATCGCGTAGAAGGCGGCATGGCCAAAGCTGAATTCGCCCGACAGGCCGATCAGGATATTGAGGCCGATGCCGGCGATGACCAGCAGGGCGATCTGCCCGATGACGAACGCATAATAGCCGTTGAGCAGCAAGGCCCCGGCAATGCCGCCGGTCAGGCACAGCGCCCAGAACAGCGCTTGGGCCGGGCGGGAGGCGGGAAAAGCGATCATACCTTGCGTACCTGAGCGCGGCCGAGCAGCCCATCCGGGCGCAGGGCGAGGGTGATGATGACCAGCAGGAAGGTCACGATCTGGGTATATCCCGACCCGAGGCCGAGCGTGACGAGCGCTTCCACCAGGCCGAACAATATGGCGGCGGCGACAATGCCCCAGGCATTGCCCAGGCCGCCCAATATGGCGACGGCAAAGGCTTTAAGGCCCAGCACCACGCCCATGCTGGTTTCGACATGGGCCAGCGGCGCGATGAGCATGCCCGCCACGCCGGCAAGGGCGGAGGACAAGGCGAAGGCGGCGGCGATGACGCGCGGCACCGCTATGCCCATGATGCGCGCGGCGTCCCGGTTCTGCGCCACCGCCAGCATGGCGATGCCGTGCAGGGTGCGGCGACGGAACAGGTCGATCCCGCCGGCCAGCAGCAGCATCGCGATCGGGATCAGCAGGTGCAGCGGATAGACGCCCAGATCGATCTGGCCCAGCCGCACCGACGATTGTGCGAGCGAGGAGGGGAGCGATCGCGGCTCCGCGCCAAAGACCAGCATCATGCCATTGTCGCACACCAGCCCCAGCGCCACCGTCGCCATCAGCCAGGCGTCGGATCGCCGCGCCAGAAAGGGACGGATGGCGATCCGCTCGACCAGCAAGCCATAAAGACCGCACAGGGCGATGGCGGCGATTGCGGCGACCGACACAGGCCATCCGGCTTGCGCCAGCATCCATAATAGGACTGCGCCCAGCATTGCGCTGGACCCTTGCGCGAAATTGACCGTGCCGCAGACTGACGAGGTGATGTGAAAGCCCAGCGCGATCAGCCCATAGAGGGAGCCGAGCGCAAGGCCGGTGAGGAGGGCGGGAACCATGTCCATGGCTCAGGCCGCGCCCGCCGGCAAAGGAACGATCCGGCCCTTGTCGAACTCCGCCCAGATATAATCCTCTTCGCCCAGCGCATCCTGCCCAGCGGCGAAGGGCGCGCGATAGCTTTTGATCAGCCCGTCATAGCGGTCGATCCGGGCAAAGCCGCGCCGCACGGCGTCGCCATCGGTCGACCCTGCGGTGCGGATGGCGATCGCGGCCAGATGCATCGCGTCATAGGCGTTGGCCACGCCGACCGCCGGAGTGACGTCCTGCGGCCCCTTGATATCGGGATATTTGGCCTTCAGCGCGGCCAGCACATGCGTCTTGACCGGATTGTTCGGTCCCAGAAAGCTGTATGTCTGCACGAATTTCACCCTTTTCGCATGCGGCCCGGCCAGTTCGCCGAAGCGTCCGCCTGCCGGTCCCCAATGGGACACGATCGGCACGTCCCATCCCATCTGGTCGAGCGATTTTACCACCTGCGCCGACGGGCCGACCGTCGCCACCATCAGCAGGCAATCGGCGCCGTCTGCGCGCAGACGGCCCAGTTGCGGTGTCACATCGACGTCGGCATGTTCGAACCGCTCTGATCCGGCGGCCGGCAGATGTGCGGCGGCAAGCGCGGCCTTCAGCCCCTTTTCATTGGACTGGCCCCAGGGATTGTTCAGCATGATCAGGCCCGGCCGGCGCGTATGATATTGGGTCTGGGCAAAGGCGACCATCGCCTTGTCCACCTGTTCATCGACGGCGGACACGCGAAACACGAAATTGGGATCGGTGCCATTATGGGTGATGACGGTGCCCGCCGCCCATGGCACGACGAAGGGTGTTCTGGCGGCGGTCGCGATCGGCACGATGGCGCGGGCAACCGGCGTATCAAGGCCGCCGAACAGGATCGCCACGCCTTCCTTGTACAGCAGTTCGCGTGCGGCGATCACGCCCTTGCCAGGGTTGCTCTCATCATCGCGCCGGATCATCTCCAGCTTGCGACCCAGCAGGCCGCCGCCGGCATTGATGTCGTCGATCGCGATGGAGAGGCCGCGCGAGATCGCCTCGCCCGATTTGGCCGACTGCGCGGACAAAGCGGTGATCAGCCCGATGCGGATCATGCCATCCTGTCTGGTGCAGCCTGTCAGGCCGGCAAGGATGCTGCCGGTGATACCTGTCAGGATGGTGCGACGCGAAGAGAGAATCGCCATGGTCCACTTTCGTCCTACGGTGATGGCAATGGGCTATCATTAAAACGAAACAATTCAATACAAAAATCGTTGACGATTTATATTAAAGATCGTCCATCATTTCTCTTGCAAATTGACGTGTATATGGTGCAATGGGGTGTCGCATATCCACCACGGCCTTGAGAGTGGAGTGCAGAGGGGTAAGGGTGGCGCCATGCCGCCAGTCTTTGAAAGGCAATGATGGATCATGAGTCAGAGCATCGATATGTCCAGCGAAACTACTTCTGCTGCCCCGAAGCGTCGCGTCCGCAAGGCTGAATCCGCGCCGGATCTGGGGTCCGGCGTGGCGGCGCATGGCGTCGATATCGAACAGCATATCTATCAGACGGTCTTCGACAGCGTTTTGAATCAGCGGCTGACGCCCGGCACGAAGTTGCCTGAGCCAGCATTATGCGAACTGTTCAACGTATCGCGCGCCGTGATCCGCAAGGTGTTGCAGCGGCTGGAGCATGAACGGATCGTGGAACTGCGCCCCAACAAGGGCGCGGTGATCGCGGCCCCGACGCCAGAGGAAACCCGTCAGATTTTCGAGGCGCGCCGCGCGCTCGAAGTCTCAATCGTGGAACTGGCGACGCGCCGTCACAAGCCGGAAGATCTGGAGGAATTGCGCCGCCTTCTCGATCATGAACATGGCGTCACGCACAATCCCTATCAGCCGGCCTGGGCCGCCTGCGCCCGCGAATTTCACCTGAAAATCGCGACGGTCGCGGGCAACCCGATCCTCATCAACTATCTGACCGAACTCATGACGCGCTGTTCGCTGATCGTCGCGCTCTATCAGCCGATCGGCAATGCTGCGTGCGAACATGCCGAACATCGGCGTATCGTGGACTATATGGCCAAGGGCGACGTCGCATCGGCGCGCGCGGAAATGGGCAAGCATCTGCGCAGCCTGGAGGATAATATCTGCCTGGATCGTAAGGCGTCGGCCCAGACCCTCGCCCAGATGCTGAACATCGGATGACCCGGCCGGACGGCGCCTTGCCGCAGACCCATGTCGATTTCGACGCGATCGGCGCCTATCAGCGCTACAAGCTGATGGCGAGCCTGATCGTGCCGCGTCCGATCGCGCTGGTTACGACGGTCAATGCCGATGGCGTCGTTAACGCCGCGCCGTTCAGCATGTTCGCCATGCTGGGAGAAGATCCGCCGCTGGTGATGATCAGCATCAATCGGCTGGAGGACGGCGCGCTCAAGGATACGGCCGCCAACATCCTGCAATCGGGCGAGTTTGTCGTTCATATGGCGGATGAGGCGATTGCCGGGCAGATGCATGATTGCGGCCAGTCGCTGCCGCCCGAACAGAGCGAACTGGATCTGGTCGGCTTCGATGCCCTTCCCTCCGTCAGCGTGCGGCCACCGCGCATCGTGCAGGCGCCGATCGCCTTTGAATGCCAACTCTGGGAAAAGATCGAAACCGAAAGCCGTTACATCTTTCTGGGCAAAATCCTGCATCTCCACGCTCGCGAAGGCTTGATCGACACCCAGCTCTGGCGCGTCAATCTCCAGGATTATTTCCCGGTCGGCCGCTTCGGCGCCAGCTTCTACACCCGCACGCGCGATCGTTTCGCGTTACAGGGGGAGACGCGGGAAACCGCCATAGACCGCATCTGAAATCGCGATAAATCGTCAACGATATTGGTAAAAGGCTTTGCCCGAACAGGGCAGGGCCTTTTTGCATATTCGGACTGCGCAGTGCCGGAAGGTGAAAATCCGCAGAAAATCATCGTTTTCGAAAATATCTTAGATCGTTGACGATTTAATCTTGGATCATAGACGAAATTCCCCTTATGACATGATTCGCAACGGGCGATCGGGTCGCTTGCACCGGCAGGGCAAAGGCCCGCCGCATGACCGATCGATAATTCGAAACGTGGGGGTTTACGGATATGCGGATCACGAAATTTGCCGTCGGTCTTTCTCTGGGCGCGGTCAGCGTCGCACTGGCCAGCGTGCCCTCGGCGCTCCATGCGCAGATCATCACCGGGGCCATCAACGGCCGCCTGACCGATCCTGACGGCGCGCCGGTCGCCAATGTGCCGGTCACGATCGTCCACATCCCGTCGGGCACCACCACGACGGCCACGACCAGCAGCGAAGGCGTCTATGCCGCCCGCAACCTGCGCCCCGGCGGTCCCTATCGCGTCACCGCCAATTCGCCCACCCTGGGCAGTAAGTCGGTGGATATTCCCGCGATCAACACCGGTGATCCGTTTCAGGTGAATTTTGCGCTGGGCGAAGCCGAAGCGATCGTCGTCACCGCCTCCTCGGTCGGCGGCGGCGAACTCAAGACCGGTCCCAGCTCCAACTTCTCCGCGCAAAAGATTGAAGCCGCGCCGTCCATCAGCCGCGATCTGAAAGATCTGGCGCGCATGAACCCGTTCGTCGCGGTCGACCCGACCAATAATGACGCGCTGGTGTGCGGCGGGGCGAACAACCGCACCAATTCGCTCACCATCGACGGCGTGCGCCAGAATGATGATTTCGGCTTGCAGGCAAATGGCTACCCGACCCAGCGTTCCCCCATCTCGATCGACGTCGTGGAAACGCTGGGCGTCGAACTGGCCCCCTATGACGTCAACTATGGCGCCTTTGGCGGCTGCACGCTCAACGCCACGACCAAGTCGGGCGGCAACCAGTTCCACGGTCAGGCTTTCTACGAATATACCGGCGACCGCCTTCAGGGGAATGATTTCGCCTATACCGATTTCCAGGACGGATCGCGCCAGAGCCGCCGCCTGACCGGCAAATTCTCCGAAAAGACCTTCGGCGCCACCCTGACCGGCCCGATCATTCGCGATCGCCTGTTCTTCACCCTGAACTATGAAAAGTTCAGTCGCACCGAACCCTCGCTGGTCGGTCCCACCGGCTCCAGCTTCGCCAATCAGGTGCCCGGCGTCAGCGTCGAACAGGCCAATGCCGTCCGCCAGATATTGCAGGACGTCTATGGTTATGACCCGCTGGGTTATGAAGCGACCCGACTGCCCTCACGCGACGAGAAAATCTTCGCCAAGCTCGATTGGAACATCGCGCCCGGCCACCGCGCGACCGTCTCCTATCAGCGGACCAAAGGCTCCTCCATCTCGGCGAACGGCAATACGCTTACCGGCTCCAGCACCTCATTGGGCCTGCTGTCGCAATGGGTGGAGCGCCAGAATAATCTGGATGTGTACAAGGCGCAGGTCTTTTCCGACTGGACCGATAATTTCAGCACGGAAATCAGCGCCTCCTACAAGAAGATGGACAATCCCGGCTATCCGCTGGCCGGCAATGATTTCGCGCAGTTCCGCGTCTATCTGAACGGCACCACCACCGGGCCGAGCATCTTTGCCGGCACCAACGCCTCCTATCAGGCGAACGAACTGACCACCTATCTCCAGCAATATCGCGCCAAGGCGACCTATACCGCCGGATCGCACCGCATCACCGCAGGCTATGAGCGCGAAACGCTCAAGCTCTGGGATCTGTTCGTGCAGAACGCCAATGGCTCTTACGTCTTCAATTCGCTCGATGACCTGCGCAACCGCAACGCCTCCTCGGTCAGCTATGCCAACGCCGCCAGCAACGACAAATCGGAAGGCGGCTTCACCGCCCATACCACCACCAACACGCTCTACTTACAGGACGAATGGGCGCTGCTGCCGGAACTGACGCTGAAGGCCGGCCTGCGCTATGATTTCTTCGAACAGTCGGATCATCCGGCTGAAAATCCGGTGGTCATGGCCCGCTACGGTCTGTCGAATACGGAAAATCTAGATGGCAAGCATTTGCTCCAGCCGCGCTTCGGCTTCAACTGGAAGCCGGACCCGACCCTGACCGTCTATGGGGGCGTTGGCCTGTTCGGCGGTGGATCACCCACCGTCTGGACGGCCAACACCTTCTACAATACCGGCATGATGCTGGGCAATGTCACCTGCACGCGCAATGCGTCGGCTAGCGCCGCCTGCCTTGCCGGCCTCAGCAATGTCGATGGCCTCAACGTCAATCCTGCGCTTCAGGAACAGAACACCCAAAGCGCCGGGCGCGGGCAGGGCCTGATCAACGTACTCGACAAGGATTTCAAACCGCAGTCGACCTGGAAGATGTCGGTTGGCGCGCAGAAGGAGTTCGATCTTGGCGCGCTGGGCAACAACTGGCGGGTGGCGGGCGAATTCATCCACAGCGAAGTGCAGAATGCGGTCGCCTGGTATGAACTCTATGCCGGCGCCAATCAGGGACCGGCCGCGCCCGATGGCCGCCCCACCTATCTGCGCACGCGCGACAACCGCAACGACATCCTCGTCACCAACACAAAGCAGGGCTATGCCAACCAGATCGGTCTGGCCGTCGCTAAGCGCTGGGTGGAAGGGCCGCTGACCGGGCTGGAGACGTCGCTGTCCCACACCTATATCCGGTCGAAGGACATTAATCCGGGAATCACCACGGTCGCCGCCTCCAACTATAGCGGCGTCGCGACCTCCGATCCCAATGATCCGTCGCTGGCGACGTCCAACTATGAATTTCGCAATCTCACCAAATTGTCGCTCAGCTACGAACATGCCTTCTTCGGCGATTACCGCACGCGCCTGACCGTCTTTGGCCAGCGCCGTTCGGGTCAACCGTTCAGCTACACCTTCGATGTCGGGGCCAACGCCAATCAGGCGGCGGACATGCTGGTGGGCGAAAATGGCTCGCTCGCCACCCGCAACCGCCAACTGCTCTATGTGCCAAAGGCCGATGGCGGGGTCGTCACCGCGACCAGCGACTCCATCGTCCGCTATGGCGCTGGCTTTGATCTCGCCGCGTTCAACGCCTTCCTCAAGAAGACGGGTCTCATCAACTATGCCGGTGGCATTGCGCCGCGCAACGCCTTCACCGCGCCGCCGGTGACGACCATCGACCTGCGCATCAGCCAGGAAATTCCCGGCTTCTTCCCCGATGGGGCAAAGGCGGAAATCTATCTGGACATCGAAAATTTCGGTAATTTGCTGAACCGCAAATGGGGCGTGATCCAGCAGATCCCGTCGCCCTATGTCTCGGCCAATGTCGTTGCGCGCAATTGCCAGTTCTCCGGGGTTTGCCCCACGGTTGGCGACTATTATCAATATGACAGCTTCGTGGGTCGCGCCGCGACCAGCTTCAACACGCAATCGGTCTGGCAGATGAAGATCGGCGCGCGGTTCAAATTCTGACGGACTAGAGGGAAGGGAAGGATATGATCGACAGCAATAGCCCCGCGGGTCGCAAGCCGATGGACAGGCCGGCCCTGTCCCGACGCGGGGTGCTAGCTGCGGCGCTGGCGGCCGGCGCCGCCAGCGCCGCAGCCCCTGCCTTCGCCGTAAAGGGCAAGGCTCCGGCCGTCAAAGGCGACAGTTTTCTGCTGCGCAACGTCCTGCTGGAAAGCGGCTATGCCCGCGACGCGGAAGGCATTTCCGCCACGCTGACGACGAAGGCGTCGATCCTGATCCGCGATGGCAAGATGGCGGCCGTGCTGCCCGCCAATGCGCCGGCGCCCGCTGGCGTCGTGGCGCGCGATGGCGGCGGCATGTTGCTGCTGCCCTCCTTCCGCGACATGCACATCCATCTCGACAAAAATTATTATGGCGGCCCCTGGGTCGCGCCGCGCAAGCGCAAGAATGGCATTCGCGGCCTGATCGAGCAGGAAAAGATCCTCAACCCGCAATTGCTGCCGACGCTGGACGATCGCGCGGGCAAGATCATCGACCTGATGCAGCGCAACGGCACCACCTTCGCGCGGGTCCAGTGCAATGTCGATCCTTCCATCGGCACGCAATATGTGGAGATCATGCGGGCGTTGCTGGATCGGCGCGCCGACGGCTTTGGCAGCGAATTGGTCGCCTTCCCGCAGCAGGGCTTCATCAGTGCCGATCTGATCCCCACGATGCGCGCGGCGCTGGCGGCGGGGGCCACCCATGTCGGCGGCATCGATCCCACCGCGATCGATGGCGGCATGGAACGTTCCGTCGACGCGCTGATGCAAATCGCGCTGGATATGAACAAGGGCGTCGACATTCACCTGCACGAACCGGGCGAAACCGGCATCGCCGCGATCCACCGCATCGCCGATCAGGTGGAACAGACGCCTGCGCTCAAAGGGCGGGTGACGATCAGCCACGCCTTCTCACTCATGTCGCTCAATGAAAAGGACATGGCCGCTCTCGCCACGCGCCTGGCCTCGCTCGACATGGCGGTCATCTCGACCCTGCCGTTCGGCGGCAGGATCATGCCGGTCCCCGCGCTGCTCGATCATGGCGTGCGCGTCTATACCGGCACGGATACGGTGCAGGGCTTCTGGGGCGTGTTCGGCAGTTGCGACATATTGGAAAAGGCCAAGCTCGCCTGCCAGCTTTATGGCTGGAGCGACGAGCAGGGCATCGCCCAGTCGCTCAGGATCGCGACCGGCGGTGTCACCCCGCTGAACGTGGCGGGCGATCAGATATGGCCAAAGGTTGGCGACGCGGCCGACATGGTGCTGGTCCCGGCCAGTTGTTCGGCCGAAGCGGTCGCACGGCAAAGCCCGCGCAAGGCGGTGTTCCATGCCGGCAATCTGGTTGCCGGCGCGCTGGACGGCGTGACGGCCGCCTGACCTCACGATGATCGAAGATGCTACTCCTGTTGATGCCGAACTGACCGCGCTGTTGCGTCGGCTCGGCATCAACGTCGACCCCGCCGAACTGCCGATGCTGGCGGACAATGTCGCTCTGCTCTCCCACCATTGGGCGATCGTGCGCGGCGATGATGAGGCGCAAACATGACCGGCGAAGCGTGGGCGATCGCGCAGGCAGTACGTGAAGGCCGCGTCAGCGCGGTGGCGACGGCGCAGGCGGCGATCGATCGCATCCGCGCCGCCGACGGCCGGATCAACGCCGTCACGCGCCTGCTGGAAAAGCGCGCACTGGCCGAAGCAGCGCTGGTGGATCAGAAGGTTGCGGCCGGCATCGATCCCGGCCCGCTGGCGGGCGTGCCCTATGGCGTCAAGGATCTGTTCGATATCGCCGGCCTGCCGACGACGGCAGGGGCAGGGATGCGCCGCGATGCGCCGCCTGCATCGGTCGATGCGCAGGCGATCGTCCGGCTGAACGCGGCCGGCGCGGTGCTGGTGGCGACGCTCAATATGGACGAGTTCGCTTATGGGTTCGCCACGGTCAACGCGACCTGGGGCACGACCCGCAATCCGCATGATCCCGATCGGCTGGCCGGCGGATCGTCGGGCGGTTCGGCGGCGGCGGTGGCGGCGGGCATGCTGCCCTTCACCCTGGGGTCGGACACGAACGGGTCGATCCGTATCCCCGCCAGCCTGTGCGGCGTCTGGGGTTTGAAGCCTACCCATGGCGCGTTGCCGATGGAGGGCGTCTTCCCCTTCGTCGACAGCTTCGACGATATCGGTCCCTTCACGCGAAGCGCGCGCGATCTGGCGCTCATCACCGGCATATTGGCGGCAAAGCCGCTGCAAATGGACGCATCGCAGGATCTGCGCGTCGCCCGTCTGGGCGGCTGGTTCGCGAATAATCTGGAACCGGCGATGGCCGGTGCTTTCAACGATTTCTGCGACAGGTTGGGGGCGCTGCCCACCATCGAATTGCCGCAGGTGGAGCGCGCCCGGTCCGCCGCCTTCCTCATGACTGCGGCCGAAGGCGGAAGGCGACACTTGCCCATGCTGCGCCGTCACCCCGCCGCCTTCGACCCGGCCACCCGTGACCGCCTGATCGCTGGTGCGGCCATGCCAGCCGCCGCCTATCTCGATGCGCAGCATTTTCGTATTTATTATAAGATGCAATTGGATCGCATCTTCGAAACTGTCCACATCGCTGTCTCACCCGTCACGGTCGGCATCGCGCCCCCTATCGATAACCCCGTCATTCGGATCGATGGACGACCCGTTCCGGCCCGGGCCAATCTGGGCGTCTTCACCCAACCCCTCAACTTTGCCGGCCTCCCGGTCGTGGCTGCGCCCCTCGCTCTTGCCGATGGCTTGCCGCTCGGCGTGCAGTTGATCGGTCCCCCGGGCAGCGACGCGCAACTCTTCGCCTTCGCCGCCGACCTCGAACAGCGCGGCCTGCTGCGCGCCCGCATCTGTGAGAATCCGGCATGCCGCTGACGACGATATCCGGTCACAATGGCCTTGTGACGGCGCCACATCGTCTTGCGAGTGCGGCGGGTTTGTCGGTGCTGCGGGATGGTGGGAGCGCGGTTGAGGCGTGTGTGGCTGTGGCTGCGGCGCTGGCGGTTGTGTATCCGCATATGACCGGGATCGGGGGGGACGGTTTCTGGGTGGTGCGCGAGCCGGATGGGCAGGTGCATGCGATCCATGGGTGCGGGGGCGCTGCGGGGGCGGCGGATCTGTCGCTCTATGCGGGACTGGCGGCGGTGCCAACCCGCGGTCCGCTGGCGGCGAACACGGTGGCGGGGACGATCTCAGGTTGGGCGGCAGCGCTGGAGGGCGGAACGCTGCCGCTCTCACGCCTGCTGCGCGATGCGATCGCCCATGCGCGGGCCGGCGTGGCAGTCACGGCTGGCGGCGCCGGCATTGCAGCGGCCAAAGGCGACGAACTGCGGGTGCAGCCGGGCGCCTATGCCACAATCTTCGAACCGGAAGGCCGGCCATTGGCGGAGGGCGATGTTCTGCGCCAGCCCCAACTGGCCGACACGCTGGAGCGGCTGGCCAGTGAGGGGCTGGAGAGTTTCTACACCGGCGCACTGGCCGCCGACATCGCGGCCGATCTCGCTTCGCTGGGCAGCCCGGTGTCGGCCGCCGATCTGGCCGGGCATCGGGCGACCCGGCCCGATCCGCTGCATGGCGCGATCGGCGGCGCGACCCTCTATAACAGCGCCCCGCCCACGCAGGGCTTCGCCTCGCTGCTGATCCTGGCCCTGTTCGAACGGCTGGCCGCCGATTGCACCGACGGCTTCGACCATGTCCATGGGCTGGTGGAGGCGACCAAACAGGCCTTCCTGATCCGCGACGCCCATGTCGGCGATCCGGCGTTCCACGACTATGACTGGCAGGGGCTGCTGGACGATCCCGCCGCCCTGGATGAACTGGCGGGGAAGATCGATCCCGCCCGCGCGCTGCCCTGGCCGCAGCCCTCGCAATATGGCGATACTTGCTGGTTCGCGGCGGCCGATGGCGAAGGCCGGGTCGTGTCCTGCATCCAGTCCACCTATCATGAGTTCGGATCGGGGCTGGTGCTGCCCCATACCGGCATCATCTGGCAAAATCGCGGCAGCAGCTTCCGTCTGGCGGAAAGCGGCTGGAATGCGCTGAGGCCCGGACGCAAGCCCTTCCACACGCTCAACCCCGCGCTTGCCGTCTTCGACGATGGCCGTGTCATGGCCTATGGCACGATGGGGGGCGAGGGGCAGCCCCAGACGCAGGCCGCGCTCTTCACCCGCTACGCCCGCTATGGCGTGGATGTGCAGGAGGCCATCAGCCGGCCCCGCTGGCTGCTGGGGCGGACCTGGGGCGAACAGTCGACCACGCTCAAGCTGGAGGACGGGTTTGACGATGCGCTCTACGCCGATCTCATGGCCGCGGGCCATGATGTGGAGCGGGTCGGCCCGCTGACCGCGATGATGGGCCATGCCGGCGCGATCATACGCCACCCCGACGGACGGATGGAGGGCGCGACCGATCCGCGCAGCGATGGCGGGGTGGCGGCATGGTGACGGGCGGAGCCAGAGCCGTCGCCCGCTGCGATGCGCTGGGCGTTGCGCCCTATAGCGACATGGAGGGCGGCCTCTATCGCGCCTATCTGACGCCCGCCTATGCCGCTGCGCAGGACAGTCTCGCCACATGGATGGAAGAGGCCGGCATGACCGTGCGGCGCGACGCCGCCGCCAACCTCATTGGCCGCTATGAAGGAAGCGACGCTGGCGCCCCCGCGCTGCTGATCGGCAGCCATCTCGACAGCGTGCGCGATGCGGGTCGCTATGACGGGCCGCTGGGCATCATGCTGGGGGTAGAGGCGGTCGCCGCGCTGCACCGAGCCGGGCGACGCATGCCCTTCGGAATCGAGGTCATCGCCTTTGGCGACGAGGAAGGATCGCGCTTCCCCGCCGCGATGCTGACCAGCCGGGCGGTGGCCGGCACGCTCTCCCTGGACGCGCTGGACCTGCGCGATGGCGATGGCGTGGCGCTGCACGATGCCGGCGTCGACATCGATGCCTATCTCTCCGCCGTTCGCGCACCGGGCACGACGCTCGCCTATCTGGAGGCGCATATCGAACAAGGCCCGGTGCTGGAGGCGCAGGACCTTGCCATCGGCACCGTCACCGGCATCGCGGCGCAACTGCGCTTTGCTGCGATCGTCACTGGACAGGCCAACCATGCCGGCACCACCACCATGGGCCTGCGCCGCGATGCGATGGCGGGCGCGGCGCAGATGATGCTGGAGATCGAGCGCATCGCTTGCGACGACGCCTACGATCTGGTCGCCACCGTGGGCCGGGTCGAGGCGCTGCCGGGCGCGGCCAATGTCATCCCGGGCGAAGTGCGCTTCACCATCGACGTGCGGTCGGGCGACGAGGCCCGGCGCAACCGCGCGGCACAGGCGATCCGCGCCGCGCTGGACGATATTGCCGCCGCGCGCGGCCTTGGCCTGTCGCTGGCGCAGGTGCACGACCTGCCGGCCAGCCCCTGCGATCCTGCGCTGATGGCCCTGATGGACGCAGCCATCGCCGACGCCGGCCAGTCGCCCTTCCGCCTTGTGTCGGGCGCGGGCCATGATGCGATGGTGATGGCGGCGCTGTGCCCCACCGCCATGATCTTCATCCGCTGCAAGGACGGGATCAGCCATAATCCGGCCGAGCATGTCGATCCCGCCGATGTGGATATCGCGCTCCAAGCCATAACGGGCTTTATCGAGAAACTGGGAGAGACTTTTGCCGCCGCTTGACGCCACTTTCGATCCGACGCTCTTTGGCGAGATCGATCCGCCCCAGCGGCTGCTGATGGGACCGGGTCCCGTCAACGCCCATCCCCGGGTGCTGCGCGCCATGTCCGCCGATCTGCTGGGCCAGTTCGATCCCGAGATGACCGGCTATATGAACCAGGTCATGGCGCTCTATCGGCCGATCTTCGGTACCGACAATCGCTGGACCATGCTGGTGGACGGGACCGCGCGGGCCGGCATCGAAGCGGCGCTGGTCAGTCTGGTTGCGCCCGGCGACACGGTGCTGGTGGTGAACTTTGGCCGGTTCGGCCTGCTGCTGGGCGAGATATTGGGCCGCATCGGCGCACTGATCGAGACGGTGGACGCGCCCTGGGGCGAGGTCGTGCCGCTGGACGCCATCGCCGCCGCCATCGAACGCACCAGCCCTAAGGTCGTCGCCACCCTCCATGGCGATACCTCCACCACCATGGCCCAGCCGCTCGATGGGCTGGGCGATCTGTGCCATGCGGCGGGCGCTCTGCTCTATGTCGATGCGACCGCGACGATCGGCGGCATGGAACTGGCCAGCGACCGCTGGGGCGCGGACATCGTCACCGGCGGCCTGCAAAAATGCCTGGGCGGTCCCTCCGGCTCTGCCCCCATCACCATCTCCGATCGCGCGGCCGACCTTATCTTCACCCGCCGCCATACCGAAGCGGGCATCCGTGCCGCCGGCATGGTCGATGGCAGCGGCCCGCGCATCGGCTCCAACTATTTCGACCTCGCCATGATCATGGATTATTGGAGCGAGAAGCGGCTCAACCATCATACCGAGGCGACGTCCATGCTCTATGCCGCGCGCGAATGCGCCCGGATCATGCTGGGCGAAGGGCTGGAGGCGCGCTATGCCCGCCACGCCGCCGCCAGCCAGGCGATGAGCGCCGGGCTGCGCGCCATGGGCCTCACCCTCTTTGGCGAGGACGCCCATCGCATGACCAATGTGACCGGCGTCTACATCCCCGATGGCGTGGATGGCGAGCGGGTGCGCACCGCCATGCGCGAGACGTTCGAGATCGAGATCGGCACTGCCTTTGGCCCACTGGCCGGGCGCATCTGGCGGATCGGGGCGATGGGATACAACGCCATGCAGCACAAGATATTGATCACGTTGGGCGCGCTGGAAGCCTGTCTGCGGATGGAAGGCTATCGCCTGCCCGCCGGCGCAGCGGTGACGGCGGCGATGGAAGCATGGAACGCATGAGCCAGCCCCGCGACCTCATCGGCTATGGCGCCACGTCGCCCGATCCGCGCTGGCCCGGCAGCGCTAGGATCGCGGTGCAGTTTGTCGTCAACTATGAGGAAGGAGCGGAGAATAGCGTCCTCAATGGCGACAAGGGGTCCGAAGCCTTCCTGTCCGAAATGGTCGGCGCAGCTAGCCATCCCGATCGGGCGATGGCGATGGAGAGCCTCTATGAATATGGCAGCCGCGCCGGCTTCTGGCGGCTGCACCGGCTCTTCACCGATCGCGGCCTGCCGGTCACGGTGTTCGGCGTCGCCAACGCCATCGCGATGAACCCGCAGGCGGTCGAGGCGATGCTGGCCGCCGATTGGGAGATTGCCAGCCACGGCCTGAAATGGATCGACTATCAAAGCGTGCCCGAAGACGTCGAGCGGGTGCATATTGCGCAGGCGATCGCGCTGCACGAAAAGCTGACCGGCAGCCGGCCGCTGGGCTGGTATCAGGGCCGCACATCGCCCAACACGGCGCGCCTGATCCGCGAGGAAGGCGGCTTTATCTATGACGCTGACAGCTATGCCGACGATCTGCCTTATTATCATCATGGCCAACTGATCGTCCCCTATACGCTCGACGCCAATGACATGAAGATCGTGGCCTATAACGGCTTTACCGAGGGCGAGCAGTTCTTCCGCTATCTGCGCGACACGTTCGACCAGTTGCGTGAAGAGGGCGGGCGCATGATGTCGGTCGGCCTGCATGGCCGCATCGCCGGCCGTCCCGGCCGCGCCCGCGCGCTCGCCCGTTTCCTCGATCATGTCATCGACAGCGGCGACGCCTGGGTTGCCCGCCGCATCGACATCGCCCGCCACTGGATGGAGGTTCACCCGCAATGACAATCGACGATCCCGGCCTGCTTGCCGAAATGACCGCCGCCTTCATGGAATATGAGCGCGCGCTGATGGAGGATGATATCCCGGCGATGGACCTGCTGTTCCATGACGCGCCGACCACCAACCGCTATGGCGTTGGTGAAGTCCTATACGGCATCGAGGAAATCCGCGAATTCCGCAAAGGGCGCGGCGGCTCCCCCCAGCGCAAATTGGGGAAGGTCGCGATCACCGTCTATGGCGACAGCTTCGCGACCGCCGACGCCGAATTCTTCCGCGAGAATAGCGACCGTCGCGGCCGCCAAACGCAAAGCTGGGTCAAATTCCCCGATGGATGGAAGGTCGTCTCCGCCCATGTCTCCCTCGAAGGAAATACGCATTGAGCGGGATTTTTTCTAAAACCGGCTCGTGCCGATGATGAAGCTGCTAAGGGCGCTTGATCCTTATATCACCACGTTACTGGCGACGGTCGCTCTGGCCGCGCTGCTGCCGGCGCAGGGCGTAGCAGCCGTCGCCATCGATGGTGCGGGGGAGGCGGCCATATTCCTGCTTTTCTTTCTGCACGGCTCGAAATTGTCGCGTGATGCCATCTGGGCGGGGATTGGCCATTGGCGCTTGCATCTGCTGGTGCTGGGATCGACCTATGTCCTGTTTCCGCTGATGGGGCTGGGTGTTGCCGCTGTGCCACGGGTGGCGAGCGAGATCGCAATGGGGCTGTTGTTCCTGACGTTGCTGCCCTCTACCGTGCAATCGTCCATCGCCTTTACCGCCATGGCGCGCGGCAATGTCGCCGCCGCAGTGTGCAGCGCTTCGATTTCCAACCTGCTGGGCATTTTTCTGACACCTTTGCTGGTGGGATTGCTGATCGGGCAGGTCGGCGCGGATTCCTCGCATGCGGCAATTCAGAAAATCGCGCTGCAATTATTGCTGCCATTTGTGGCGGGACATCTGGCCCGGCCGGTGATTGGCGGTTTCGTGACGCGGCACAAGGCGGTACTGGGCTATGTCGATCGCGGATCGATTCTGCTGATCGTGTATGCCGCCTTTAGCGCGGCCGTTGTCGAAGGGCTTTGGGGGAAGGTGACGTTGCCCACAATTGCAGCCATGATGGCGCTGTGCGCGATCATGCTGGCCATCGCCCTGTCTGCGACCTGGCATCTGGGGCGCTATGCGGGGCTGGAACGGCAAGATCTGGTGGTGCTGCTTTTTTGTGGGTCCAAGAAGAGCCTCGCATCCGGCGTGCCGATGGCTGGGCTTCTTTTTCCGCCGGCGATGCTGGGACCGATCCTGCTGCCCCTGATGATCTTTCACCAGATACAGCTGATCGCATGCTCCTTCATCGCGCAAAGGCTGAATCGGGATGAGAGCAGCGCGACGCCTGTCTCCATGGCACTGACCCAAAGCGGAAGGTGAACTGAGACCGTCAGGGGGTGGGCGACGCGTGCCAGCGTCAGCTATCGCAACATACCAGCGACGAACCGGACGGTCGCCTACCGGCCAGCCCAAGGCATCCAGAATGAGGAAGCTGCCGGTCCGCACCTGAGAGCGTAAAAATGGGTGCTGAATGACCGATAAGGGTGTGCGCCGTGCAAAGGCGGCACTTTCTAGGCCGTATGTTCGTGCGGTGAAGTTGGCCCGCCCTCGGAGTAAGCAGGAAACGGGGGTTACGCCGGACGGACCGGCGCCTATCCCCAAGCTTAAGCGAGGGCGAACCATGGACGAGTATAGCGAACTTTTCATCGGACTCGATACATCGAAAGCGAAGATCTCGGTTGCAGTCGCGGAAAAGGAACGGAACGGCGAAGTCCGCTTTTTCGGCGACATCTCCGCCGAGCCGACGTCGGTCGCATCGATGGTGGGCAAGTTGGCGAAGCGTGGGGCGAAGCTTCACTTCTGCTATGAGGCTGGCCCGACGGGGTACGATCTGTATCTCCAGATCATCGCGCTGGGGCATGAGTGCCAGGTCGTGGCGCCCTCTCTAATTCCCAAACGCCCCGGTGATCGGGTGAAGACCAATAGGCGCGATGCCGTCAGCCTGGCACGGCTTCATCGCGCCGGCGAGTTGACTGCCGTCTGGGTTCCGGACGAAGCACATGAGGCTGTACGCGACCTTGTCCGCGCTCGTGAGTGCGCCCATGACGCGCTGAAGAAGGCTCGCCAGCAGTTGCAGTCCTTCCTCTTGCGCCATGGCCGGATTTTCCCGGGACGCACATCGTGGACACGGGCGCATTTTCGTTGGCTGGCAGCGCAGAGCTTCACCCATCCCGCCCATCACATCGTGCTCGTCGAATATATCCAGGCTATCGAGGATGCGGGTGTCCGAGAAGATAGGCTGACCAAGCAGGTCGCTGAGATAGCCGCGTCCTGGTCCATGGCACCTGTGGTTGAAGCCTACCAGGCGATGCGCGGTATCGCGTTCATCAACGCCGTCACCTTTGTCGTGGAAATCGGCGATATACGACGCTTCGAAACAGCGCCGCAGTTGATGGCGTATCTCGGGCTTGTACCATCCGAGAGTTCAACGGGCGAGCGGGTGAAGCGCGGGGGCATCACCAAGGCCGGCAACAAGCGGGCTCGCCGCGTGCTGATCGAAGGCGCATGGACCTACCGCTTTCCCGCCCGGGTGAGCCAGACGATCCAGGCACGGTTGGAAGGGCTACCACGCTCCGTTCGCGAGATCGCATGGAAAGGGCAAATCAGGCTCTGCGCACGTTATCGAAAGCTGATCCAGGCCGGGAAGCTTAAGACCGTCGCGGTCACAGCAATCGCGCGGGAGATGGCCGCCTTCCTCTGGGCAATCGGGCAAGAGGTGGCTCCCACCGCTGAGGCATGAAGGCTCATCATCGGTAAACGGTCACGAGAAAGGAGCAAGAACCAGCGTCATCATCTGCTTGATGTGCAAAGTTGGGAGCAGGGCCCCGGTGGGGAATCCTCGTACCCACTATGTGGCGGACTAAAAGTCTATGCCCGATTCTAGACAGAGGCAGCCCCAGACGAACATACGGATATGCGGTAGCCAACCCGCGCATAAGAGTATGCCAACCGTCGTCGAAAGCCCTGCTCCCTACTCTGCACATGAGCTTCACAAATTGGATTTCGTCATCTCGGGCGGAAAGGACATCATCATGCCGAAGGCTCTTGAAAACGAACATAAGAGTGGGTGAAAGGCCCACCCGGCGACGCTCCAGCCGGAAGCAACCGGGGCAGGCATGGAGGTGACGATATGTCTGAAGCCCCCGGATGACGGTCACGTAGGTGACCGTGCGAGCGTACAGGCCGTAACGTGAGTGAACGCTGAGCAATCCTCGAAAAGGACGATGTGCAGGCCGACCCGTTAACCCTTACGGGGAAGGTTGATATGGACGGGCGAGTTTGAGCGACGTTTGAGCCCGTCTGCTGCACCGGGGTAGTGGCGACAGCATGTACGCAAGGAAAGTGCACGCAACACGGGAAGCCCCATGGCGTGCCGAGGGATCGGCAACCGGACGCCCGCGAGGGATGGGACGGGCGCGATGGGGTGGCGGAGAGGCCCGTAGTACCGAGGAAGTCGGGTAATGCCGGTGGAGGGAAGGAGCCTCAGTTCAAGATGAACGCAACAAGTGGTGAGGGGCAGGAGATTGGGAAACCTATCAACTCGGCAAAAGCGTCCAGAAACTGCAGAAGGCGTTGCACGCGAAAGCGAAGGCAGAAGCTGGCTATCGTTTCTACGCGCTGTACGACAAGATCAGCCGCGATGACATTCTGGCCCATGCCTATGCCCAGTGTCGCTCCAACAAGGGCGCGCCGGGCGTGGATGGACAGGATTTTGCGGACATCGAGGAATATGGCGCCGAGCGGTGGCTGGCGGAACTGGCGCTTGCGCTCAGGGAGGAGACGTACCGGCCGGAACCGATCAGACGTGTCTACATACCAAAAGCCAACGGCAAACTCAGGCCGCTGGGCATTTCCACCGTGCGGGACCGGGTCTGCATGACAGCAGCGATGCTGGTGCTTGAGCCGATCTTTGAAGCCGACCTTCCACCGGAGATCTATGCCTATCGTGCTGGGCGCAACGCCCAGCAGGCCGTGGTTGAGGTGGAAGAGCAGCTGTTCCGTGGCCGACCGGATGTCGTGGACGCCGACCTTGCCGACTATTTCGGCAGCATCCCCCACCTTGAACTGATGAAATCAGTGTCGCGTCGGATCGTCGATCCGCGTGTGCTGCATCTAATCAAGTCCTGGCTGGAATGCGCTGTCGAGGAAACGGACGACAAGGGCCGGAAGAAGCGAACGACGCAGGCGCGGGACCGGCGGCGCAGCATTCCGCAAGGTTCACCCATCTCACCGCTGCTGGCGAATATCTACATGCGCCGGTTCGTGCTGGGATGGCGGAAGCTTGGCCTTGGGAAACGCCTCGGCTCGCGGCTCATCACCTATGCTGACGACCTCGTGATCCTGTGTGAGAAGGGCAAGGCGGAAGCCGCGCTCGATCATATGCGGCAACTCATGGAGAAGCTGAAGCTGACGGTGAATGAGGACAAGACGCGCATTTGCAAGGTGCCGGAAGAGACGTTCGACTTTCTGGGATACACGTTCGGTCGGATGTACTCCGCGAAAACCGGCAAAGCCTACATGGGCTACCGGCCATCAAAGAAAAGCATACAGCGCGTGGTCGCAACGATCCACGAGCTTACGGACCGAGCGCGTACATGGCAGGATACCACATATCTGGTGGCCAAGATGAACCGGGTGCTGCGCGGATGGGCCAACTACTTCTCGGTTGGCACTACGAGCAGAGCATATCGGGCTGTCGACAGCTACGCAGTGGTGCGGTTGCGTCGGTGGCTGCGCGCCAAATACAAGACCAGACGACGGCGAGAGGGAGCCTATCACGACCCTGAGCTATACGAGCGCTTCGGCCTCGTGCGTCTGGCTAACGTGGCTGCGGCCCGTCGTGGGTGAAGGCGTGATGTCTTGTCCGAGAGCCGGATGCGGGAGATCTGCACGTCCGGTTCGATGAGCAGGGAGTGGAAACGGACCGTCTGGCAAGCCCCACAGGCGCGCCGCACGACACCGCGCCACTTCCTGACTCTACCGCTCCCGGCGCCGCAGTTCACCCAATTAATGTTTCGTGACTGACGACAACTGCGAGCCGTCATCGAACGTCAACGTTAGGGGCCAGAGTGCTGTCTTCGTGAAAAAACGCTCAGTCCGGCTTGGCCGGGTCTCATGCAATAGGCCGAGCCAGCTAAGGGGCCGAAGGACATGCGCATAGACAAGTGATTTTATATGATAGTCCTTATCATCGCTGCCCGTCAGCCTGGCGCAGAATTGCTTGTCAGTCACACCTGAATGGGCTTCCACGTTCACGGCGTTGAGGACCGAAACCCATTCGATTTCCAGCATGTCATCGTGACCGATGGAAAGGAGCAGATGCTGGGCCAGCGTAATCCATAGGCTCCCCGGATGCTCCAATAGATCCTTGCCTATCTTGGTTATGTGTACGAAGCCTTTTCGGTGGCGGGCGAGCTTGGCGGCCAGCAGCAAATCATGCAGAATGGCTAGTGGCGGGAAGTCATGTTCGTTTAGGACCGTATTGATCGCATAAAGTTCTTCGGCGGTGTAGCCCGGCCAATTGAAGGCTGCGGCGGCCCAGGTGACGAAGTAGCGCTTTATCGCCCTGTTGGGCGTGAGGCCGATCGGACCGATTTCGGCGAGATGACGCAATGTGAGCAGGGCCGCTCGATGGAGGGGTGATAGCGCCAATTGCGGGGCGTCAGCGGTTGGGGCGTGAAACTCGATCATCGTGACACGGTTCTGCCGCGCCGGGGACCTCGAGACAAGAACCGTATAATTAACTCCCGTGGCGCGACTGCACTGTGCCATGTCTCGGAGGGTGACGCAGAAAACCGGACTGACCGTAGCTGGAGATGATAAGTCGGCGGCTGAGTGTCTTGTAAGGTCGCTTCCGGCTCTCCTGCGCCCAAGCGAACCTATCCGCCAACAGCCGTTAGGAAGAAGCCAGATCACCGACGGTCCGCAACTCCCATGCGGCAGCACCTTGCCGACGGGCGAGTGTGATGGCGCTATCCAGCAAGGACGCCGCAGTTGTGCTGTCGAGGAGCGACATTGCGATCCTGGCCTTGATCCGCAACAATTCGGGCATCAGGCATTGTTCGCCATTTGCCTCGCATCGCCGGATGGTGGCGTCGATCACATTGCCAGCCTCCGTGAAACGCGTGTCGAGCATCATGCCTTGGGCCAGTGCGATGGAAAAAGGCGTCGTCAGCAGATCATAACGGGCAGTGCGCAGCCGGCCGAGGCATTGCTCGATGGCGCCTAGTGCGTTGCCGCCTGCTTCCCCGCGCAGGATCGCGAACTCGCCGGCAAATCCGCTGGCGGCGGCGATATAGGGACCGAGCGCATTGGCCTCGGCGCAGTCGGCAAAGGTGGTGAGCGTTGCTTCCGCGGCAGCAAAGTCCCTCATCCAGCTATGGATCGACAGCGACCAGATCAGCGCGATGCAGAGCGTTACGGGATGATTGAGCGTCGCGGCTTCCTCGACGGCCTGGCGCGCCAGCGCCTTGGCCCGCTGTTCATCACCGGTCAGCCAGAGCGTGCGGGCCAGTGCGATGATGGAGCGATTGCGATGGTCGAAGCCATAGCGCACCGTCTGGCTGCGCAGCGATTGGGGAGCATGGGCCAGGGACATTTCCAGATCGGCGCGCGCCTGTACCTGGTTGCCGGCCAGATGGTGTGAGATGCCGGACAGCGAATAGGCGACGCCGATGGCTTCATCCTCGCCGACCGCCTCGGCCACCTGAATTGCCCGCGCGGCGTGATCCATCGCGACCTGATATTCGCCGATCCGCTCATGAAAAATGTGCAGTCGGCCGAGAATGCGCAGCTCGCTCCAGCGATCCTCCAGCAGCCGGGCGATTTCCAGCGCGCGATCGAGCGCCTTGCCGACTTCCGGCCGATTGCCGCGGGTGAACATCAGCGCGATGGCGAGCGCGCCCTGCAGTTCCAGCTCGATCGCGGTGCCGCGTTCGCTGTCCACCATTTCGGCCAGCGCCCGGCTGCACCAGTTGCGGCATTCGATCAGGTGCGAGAGATTGAGGAAGACCGGCGCACTGGCAGCGGCAAGGCGCACGGCGATGCGCAGATCCCCGTCTTCGCCAAAGGCCCAGTCGAGCGCGCTGCGGATATTGCCCAGTTGCTGCCGCAAGGGGCGCTGATCCTGAAGGACGTCATCTTCCTGTGCCAGCAGGGCTTCCAGTTCCGCCAGATAATAGGCGGCATGGCGCTGGGCATTGGCATTAACCTCGGCCTGTCCACGGGTAAGCAGATGTTGGCGCCCATGAGCACGGGTCATTTCCAGCAGGCTATAGGTACCCGCGCCTCGCATCCGATTGGGCACGATCAGCGACTTGGCAACCAGTTGATCGACGGCAGTCGCGATATCGTCCGCGCCGACCAGCGCATCGGCGACCACCGCCAGCGCGGCGTCGATTGAGAAGGGGCCGACGAAGATGGCCAGCCGCTCCAGCACGATCCGCTCGACATCGGACAGGAGGTCATGGCTCCAGTCGAGCGTCGCCTGCAATGTCTGCTGACGCGGCAGGGCGGTGCGCCGCCCCGGCCACATCAGGCTGAACCGCTCGCCCAGTTGCCGGGCCGTCGCCTCCAGGCCATGGGTTGCGGCGCGCACGGCCGCCAGTTCGATCGGCAGGGCCATGCCGCCCAGCCGCGCGCATAGATCCCCGATCAGGCGCGCATCGCCTTCATCGACACGAAACTGGCTGTCGGCCGCGCGCGCCCGTTCCAGAAACAGCTCGATCGCGGGAAAGGCGCGCAATTGTGCCAGCGTCAGTGCGCCTCCTTCATCGGGATAGCCGAGCGCGTCCAGGCGATGGACATGTTCGCCGCGCACACGCAGCGGTTCGCGGGAGGTAGCCAGGATGCGCACCTGTGGCGCGGCGTCGATGATATGCTCGACCAGTTCGGCCGTCGGTGCGATCAGATGCTCGCAATTATCGAGCAGCAGAAGGAAGGGTCGGTCGCGCACATGGCCCAGGATCACCGCCAGCGGATCGTCGCTCTGCACGGTCAGGCCCATGGCGCCGGCAATCATCGGCCGCACCAGGCCGGGATTTTCCAGCATGCTGAAATCGACGAAGGCGACATGATTGTCGAACTGCGGGGCCAGGGCGTGGCCGATCTCGATCGCCAGCGATGTCTTGCCGACGCCGCCGGCGCCGACGATTGTGAAAAGCGGCGTGTCGACGACCCGATCCTGCAACAGCGCCAGATCTTCCGTCCGGCCGATCAGGTGCGGCAGGCGCGGCGGAATATTATGTGTGGGCACGGCGGCGACAGGAGCGGCCGCCGGGGCCTGCTCGCGCGGTGCCATATCAGCCGGTTCCTGCACCGCGACCGGGGCGACGAAGGCATAGCCGACCCCAACCTGTGTCGCGATATAGCGCGCGCCATCGGTGCCTTCGCCCAGCAGCTTGCGCAGTCCCGCCATGTGGAAGCGCAGGCTGCCATCCTCGACCACCAAACTGCTGCGCCGACTCGGCCAGCGTCTTCTCGCCCTTCACGGCAGCCAGTGCCACCTTCGCCTTGAATGCCGGACTGTGGTTCCGGCGGGGTCGCTTGCTCATCTCTGCTCCTGTCTCGCAGCCATACTGGCCACCGTCAGGCAGAAAATCCACTTATCTCAATGTTTAGTTTTGCCAGGCCACCTCTCAGATGATGGTCGTGACACCTAATCGCTGAATGACTGTCCGATGGACGGGCCAACAAGCGGAAATCAGTTCGTCTTTATCCAGGGTCAGGGTACCTTCGGTTGTGCTGCGTACGAAAATGACGTTGCTTGCCGGGACCGAACGGGCATCCAACCCCAACATCTTGAAGAAGTGCAGAACGCGGGGCTGCATCCCCCATGTCCCCGGCGTTGCTCCCTCCCAGCTATCATCCTGATAGGCTGACCATTGGCCGGGCGCCTTCTCGAATGCGGTGATTGCTTTCGCGACGGTGTTAGCTTCCTGCGTGCCGGGATCACCGCCAGGGTTCAGCCCAAGCACATAAATCGATGACGGCTGAGAGAATGCGTCTGCACCAGTGTAGAAAAGTGCCCCAGACTGCCGCTTGATATGATCCGGCAGAGCCATCAGCGCTTCGATGATAGTTTGTTGCCGGTCATCAATCGGGTGGTCAGCGGGAGATTTTGAAGCCCTCATTTCAACCGGCCCTTTGGCAGGAGCCTTTACGATCCCCTTTGTTGCCTTGCGTGTGTTGGGCATTGTCCGACGCGGCTTCACTTTTTTCAAAGACGCTTCGGCTTCATCGAGATGAATTTTCAACTTGGGGTTTCGTGAAATCCCCCATGGGACCGCAGCATAGATTGCTACGACAAATAGCATCGCGAGCAGCAGCAGATAGCCGCCACCTTCTGTAAATATCCAGACAAGTGTGTATATGGCTATTACAACTAAGGCGATTCGCACACGTCCCCCACCTAACAAAAATAGGGATTTGACAGATGGCAGGCATCAAGTAGGCCTACCGATATGTCAATCTCAATCATTCACTGAAATTTTAGACTTCTCGTTCCACGAAAAGTTCGATGAGCGGCTGGTTAATGTAGTAGTTATTTCTGCCAGCGCGATGTTTGTGGAGCATTCCACTTTCCGCCAACTCATCGAGATACTTGGTCGCAGTGGGGCGCGACACGTTCAGCTCCCGCTGGACGAATTCGATTCGGGTATATGGATGTCGGAAAAGGTTATTCAGAAGGTCTTGCGAATATAGCTTCGGATGTTCCTCCCGCAGCCGCTTCTTGGTATCCGCCATGAGCGTGCGGATGCCTTCGACCAGACGCAGAGTTTCGATCGCGGTTTCTTCGACGCCGCGCATTATGTAGAGCAACCAAGGCTCCCATTCACCTGTGTCGCGCACAGCTTGCAACAGCCTGTAATAGTCTGCCTTGTTTCGCGTGATGAATCGGCTGAGATAGAGGATTGGAATATCCAGCAGACCACAGCGGGTCAGAAATAGCACATTGATGATCCGGCCCAGCCGTCCGTTGCCATCGGGGAACGGGTGGATACTTTCGAACTGGTGGTGGATGATGGCCATGCGGGTGAGCGGATCGAGATCACTTTCCGAGTCTTCGACATGGATGAAGCGCTCCAGCGCGCTCATCAGATCACGCAGCGCGTTGGCATCCTGTGGGGGGACATAGACCACAGCGCCAGTCCCCTCATTCTTAAGTGCCGTTCCGGGGGTTTCGCGGAAACCACCGTCAGTCCCCTTGAGGATACGAAACATGGCGATGATCATGTTGTTGGTCAGCAGTCCGCCTAGTCGGCGCTGTTCATTGAAACCATGGTGGAGCGCATCGCGATAGCGAGCCACTTCCTTTGCCGCAGGTGGCCCCGGATTTTCAGGGAAGGCGTTAATCTGGAATATCTCGTCCTGGGTGGTTACGATATTCTCGATTTCGGAGCTGGCCTTCGCTTCCTGAAGCGAGAGTGTGTCGATTAAAATTCCTTGATTGGGGATTGTCCCGGCCCGTCCTTTCAGTTCCGCAAGATAGCGATGGGCACGGGTCAGCGCCTTGAGAACCGCAGCTGTTTCGATCGCTTCCGGGGGCGGCAGATCGGGCAGGTCGTAGCTGGGTCGGAGCAAGTCGATCGCCTTGAGTAAAGAAACTGCCTGATCCTTAGCACGTCTGTTTCACGTGTAAAGATTTCTCGATTTTCTTTCTACGTCATTCTGGACATGTAAAGTTTTGACGTTGGAGCGATGTCACGCTTGGCGTCTCCTCCTGACGGAGGAGCGCGCTCTGTTCCGCTGCGCTGCATCGAGCCAGCGAGGCTGTCTCGCCCCTTTCGGGCGACGATCGCTGACGCAGGGTGCTGTTTTGCAGCACCGATAGCCATCGCGCCTTCGGGCGCGTTGAAGTTTGGTTGGTTGGGGCCACCAAAATGGCGGGGTGGGCGTCGGCTTTCTCTGGGGCCGTGCCGCCGGGCCGCAAGCCGTTCCGGCTCCTCATCTGCGTTCCGGTCCTTCGGATGCGGCCCGGCTCATAGCCCGTCCCCTCCGTGCGCCTCCTGCCGCCCACCCCGCCTTTCCGGCGGCCGGTGCTGTGACGGCAGGGAGAAGTGAATATGCGTAAGGATCATGGGTCGCTCTACGTAGAGGTGACGGATCGTATCATCGCGGAACTGGAACAGGGGCGCTTGCCCTGGGTGCAGCCGTGGGACAGCGGCAAGGCGGCTATCGGCCTGCCGCGCAATGCGGGGACCGGGCGCTGCTATTCGGGCATAAATGTGCTGATCCTGTGGTCGCGTCTTTTTGAGAAGGGATATGGCGCGCAGCGCTGGCTGACCTACCGGCAGGCGCAGGCGCTGGGTGGGCATGTACGGCGGGGCGAGGAGGGGGCGACGATTTGCTATGCTGATCGGTTCGTGCCGAAGGGCGAGGAGGAGCGGGCGCGGGATGAGGTGCGCGAGGCGCGGCAGATTGGGTTTCTCAAACGCTTCACGGTTTTCAATGTCGAGCAGTGCGAGGGACTGTCGGAAGAATTGACTGCCGCACCCGTCGCGCTGGACGTCGAGGAAATTGTGCCGCTGGCGCATCGTCTCATCAAGGCGAGCGGCGCAGATGTGCGTATCGGGGGAGAACGGGCCTTTTACGCGCCCGGTCCTGATTATGTCCGCGTGCCGCCCCAAAGCGCCTATCACGATCGTATAAACTGGTATCGGACCGTTTTCCATGAGCTGGGGCACTGGACAGGGCATCAGAGCCGATTGGACAGGCTGACCGGCGCGGATTTTGGCAGTGCGGATTACGCAAGGGAAGAGCTTTGCGCCGAGATGGCCAGCGCCTTCCTTTGCGCAGAGCTGGGAATAGTGCCGACCGTCCGCCACGCCGACTATATCGGTTCATGGCTGGCCGTTTTGCGGGAGGACAGCAAGGCGATCTTCCGTGCCGCGAGCCTCGCAAGCAAGGCGGCCGACTTCATCCTCGCATTCACCGATCAAGAGGGAGGCGACGATGAAGGTGTATGATCCCGAGAGAACCGAGAAGGCGAAAGCCGCTCTCGCGCGCATGCCGAAGCGGACGCTCGACATCTTCATCGCAAATCAGGTGGAGGGTCTGAGCTATGTCGAGATCGCCAGGCGAGAAGGTCTGTTTCTTTGGCAGGTACGGCGCCACATGCTCCGCGCGATACACATTATCGCCCGTGAAATGCGCTAAAAATTAGCCCCATTCGCCTTGTCGGCCCGAAGGGGCTTGGCAAGGCGATGATTTGTCGCGATTCTACGCGGCATCATGAGAAGGCTCGACGATCCCGATGTGCAACTGCCCGAGGCCAAGCGTCGGGAGCTTGCCCATGTTGTTGACATCATACGCGAGGGTTTCGCGCGCGCCATTCGCCACCGGACGCAGCCGCGTTTCCGCAATGGCCAGATTCTCAAAATCATTCTCTTCGGCAGCTATGCGCGAGGCGATTGGGTCGAAGACCCTGTAGGCCGCTATTTCTCGGATTATGACCTGCTGGTGGTTGTCGACCATGAAGACCTGACCGACATTCCAGGATTTTGGGCGAAAACCGAAGAACGGCTCCTAGAGGAACTGGCCGAGGGGAGAGCGCTGCGCACCCAGGTCAGCCTGATCTATCACAGTCTGGACGACGTAAACGAGAAGCTCCGGCTCGGTCGCTATTTCTTCATGGACATCCTCAAGGACGGTATTGTCCTGCATGAGGAGCCGAACCACCCTTTTGCGGAGCCGAAACAGCTATCATCAGGCGAAGCGCTGCGGGAAACACGGGATTATTTCGAAGAATGGTTCGAGAGTGCCGATCGCTTCCGTCAGAATGCGGAAGATAATGTAGAACGGGGGTGGAGCAAGGAAGCCGCATTCCTTCTACACCAAGCCACCGAACGCTTGTATCACTGTGTTTTCCTGGTCCGGACCCTTTACTCCCCCTTATGCCGCGCGCGGCATAAGGGAGATTATGCCGAGCTGCGAACTATGCCGACGGCGATAGATTTCCTCCCGTCGGTGAGGCGTTTAGACGGATTCCGCGCGGCATAGTTTTCTGTCTCCACGCACATCATGTGCGCGGAGGAACGAGGATGATCACCGACAAGTATTTGAACAGAAGTCGGGTGGTGCGGGGCTTAATGGAAGGCCCGCTCGGAGAACACGCCCATCTCTACGTCGAGCGGCTTCAGCGAGGCGGCTATAGTCTCGAGATAGGTCATCGGCTGCTGAGCGTCGTTCGGGATTTCGGGTTTTGGCTGGGCGCCACCGGCCGGGGGCTCGGCGATATCCATGAAGCGACCGTCAAGCAGTATCTCACCGAGCGAGCGCGGCATCGCCCGCGATTCCGGGGGGACGCCCTTGCACTCGTCCGGTTGCTCTCCATCCTACGCGAAGCGAACGTCATCGCGCATCGCCCGGTGCCGCCGCGTGATCCGCGTGAAGATCTTTGTGACGCCTATAGCCGCTACATGGCGCGCCAGCGTGGCCTCGCGCCGTCGTCGATCGCGAGCCACCTGTGGTTCCTTCGGCCCTTCCTGCAAGAACTGGGTATCACCACCAATGCCGACCTTGGTCGCCTGTCCGGGCGCGAGGTGTCGCTCTATGTCGAGCGGCATGCCGGGGATGGCGGATCGACGACCACCAGGATCATGTGCTCGCGCCTGCGGGTGTTCCTACGGTATCTGCACGCCGAAGGTTTCATCACCACCGATCTGACGGCTGCGATCCCGTCCATCCGGCGGTCTGGCGAAGCGCGATTGCCGAGTTTCATGCCGATCGAGGGCGTTCAGCGCGTCCTTGACGGCTGCGACCGGAGCACTGCGGCCGGTCGAAGAGATTATGCGATCCTGATGCTGCTCGCCCGGCTGGGATTGCGGGCGTGCGAAGTGGCGAGGCTCAGCCTTGATGATATCGATTGGCGCGCGGGTCAGTTCACCGTTCGGGGCAAGGGACGGAAGATCGCCACCATGCCGCTGCCGCATGACGTCGGCGCCGCGATTGCCGCCTATCTGCAGCATGGTCGTCCCCGTTCTGACAGCCGGCGGGTGTTCCTGCTCGCCGTTGCGCCATATTCCGGGTTCAAAGGGGCACCCGGGATACAGACCGTCGCACGCTCGGCGATCAGGCGTGCCGGCATCATCGGCCCTGGCCGACGTGGTTCGCACATCTTCCGACACAGCCTCGCGACGGACCTGTTACGATCGGGTGCCACCCTGACCCAGATCGGCCAGCTTCTGCGCCATGAACAGCAGGATACGACCCGGATCTACGCCAAGGTCGATCTCGACAGCCTCCGGCCCCTCGGCCAGCCGTGGCTGGGAGGTGAACAATGAGCGCGCTGCGTCAGGCGCTGGCCCGCTACCTTCATCGGCCCATTGCTCTTCGGTGCCGGGAACACGAACCGCCCCTTCGCCATTTCCTTGCGGGTGGCGAGCAAGTCGCGGGCAGGGGCGTTCAGCCAGATCGTTCGGGGGCCGGTCTTAGAGTCCTCCAAGACGGCGCGGGTACCGACTATCCGGTCCCATTCGAGCGAGAGGATTTCACTGCGCCGTGCGCCGGTCAGGAACAGGAGGCGGACCGCATCGCAGGCATCGGGCATCCGATCCTGCAATCCATCGAGCGCTCTCCAAAGCTTCCGAACCGCATCGGGAGACATCATTTTGCCGCGCTTGCTCTTCTGTTTTTTGCGCAGGCCACGGCACGGGTTTGAACCCGGCTCGCGCAATCCATGGTCCTCAGCGTAGAGCATCAGCCCCGAAAGAGTGGACAGCGCCATGCGAACGGCGCTGCTCTTCGCGGTGATGTCCAGATGCCAGCGGTTCACCTCTTCCGGGGTCAGCGCGCGGACCTTCCGCCCCCCCAAATGGGGAAGGATGTGCGTCGTTGCAGCCGCCTTCATGTTGCGGATTGTGCCGGGCTTCCAGCGTCCGGTTTCACCCGAAGCGAGGAAGCGGGGGAACACCTCCGCTATCGTTGCATCAGGACCAAAGAGGGTATCGTCCGTGGGGGTGGATCGGTCCTGCGGCCCGGCGGCAAGAAGACGGCGTGCGGCTTCCAGAGGTAGGTGTCGTGCGTCGCCAAGGGTTGTGCGGATGGATCGCGCCGCCACCCGTTCAACGCCAATCCAGGTGCGGGCACCTGAAGCGCGGAGGCGCAGGACGAGACCCTTCGCCTTGGCGTCGTAGAGTAACTTTTCTCCCTGCGCGGGGAGGGGGATGGAGAGAATATCCATCGCATCAAAATCGATCTTCGTGCCGCTGGGCATGACAATGTGGCTCCACAAATCCCGGTTCCTTGAAGGCCGGTGGAAGCGCGTCCGGGGTATGTTCCCCAAGACACGCGGGGAACTTATCGGCGGCATCGATTCGTGCGGGGCATCACTCTCAGCGAAGGGCCGTCCCCGATCTACGCCCGGCTTTGAATTGCCGTTCTGGATCAGCAAGTTGCCCGCCGCATCGAACTTTTATCTGGCGCATTCGCAAGCTCATGCGAATGTTCAGACGCACGCCTGAAAGGCGTAATTTGTAATGCACCGTACGCACGGGTGCTGCGGGCGCGAATCGCCAGCATTTGCGCGGGTTTCCGGCCGAATACACGTCTTACGCTGATGGCAATGATTGACGCCACCCGGCACGCTTTGGCTGTCGTTTCGAACCGCCAAGTAGTTAAGTCCTTGATCTGCCTTGACACCGTTTGGCTGCCACTCTGAATACATGTAATCAATTGAGATCAGGCTGAAATCCGGTTATAAGGTCCGCGCTTCATCACGATTGGCCAGGCGACGAACAGGAGTTCGGCGCTTGCCCAGAATTACCATCAGGTTCAAGGACGCCCTCTTCGGGCGTCTCGTCGTCGGCGCTCAGGCAGCTGGCACGACCATACCCGACTATGTCCGGGACATTCTCAACCGCTATGAAGGCATGGACGCGGCGGGCTATCATGGCCGCTTCGACGAAGTGCAGGCGATTCTCATCCAGGTCTTCGCCATCCTTGCCGCATCAGTTAGCGCGCGCCGGCCCGATATTCTCGAGAAGGGGATGGACGATGCGCGCGCCCTGCTTCTGGAGCGGGGCCTTCTCGATCCCGAGGAGGTACTCCAGTGAGCATCTTCAGGAACGACACGCTGGGTTCCTGGACGAGGGGCGGTCAGGCCATCGTCCATAATGTCCGCATGACCACGCAGGTCTTCTTCCAGACCCTGCTGGCGGGGATCGCCATCTGGGTCGGCGGCACCATCTGGTATGTGCTGGAGAAGTCCACCGACTATCAGCGCTTCGTCGCCGTCAAGATCGCCGAGGCGACGCTCAAAAGCGATGTGCCTGGCGGCGCGCCGCTGCTCTTTCGGACCCCGTCGGGTCGCCAATATTGGACGACGTCCGATGCCTTACTGGGCTCGAGCATCGCCAGGAAGACCATGCAGGCGATGGAGCATCATCTGGTGTACGGCGCGGCACTTGCGGGCGCCTTTGCTCTCCTGATGCTGGCCTGGGCCTGGTTCTATTTCACCCGGACGGGGAAGGGCCTTGGTTCCAATCAGTTCCTGCGCGGCGCGCGCTTTGGCACCGCGCGGCAACTGCGCCGGCAATTGTGGCGCAGCCGGAAGGGCAGCTTTGCGATCGGCGGCGTGTCTGTTCCCGACGCCTTCGAGCCTGAGCATATCCTCATCTGTGGTGCACCCGGCACGGGCAAGACCAACATCATCGTCCAGATGCTGGGTGGCATGCGAAAGCAAGGCAAGCGGGCGATCGTCTATGATACCGCCGGCACCTTCGTCGAGAAATTCTATCGGCCGGGGCACGACATTCTGCTCAATCCACTTGACGACCGTGCCGACTGCTGGTCGCCCTGGGTCGATGTGCCGCGCGACTATCATTATGACCAGATCGCGGAGTCGACTATCCCAGACAAAGGTGGCGATCCCTTCTGGGCGAAGGCCGCCCGCGGCACGCTGGTGGCGGTCCTGCGCAAGCTTGCCCGACATGAGCGGACGCTGGTTTCCGGGCTCCTGGAAACGGTGCTGCGCAGCCCCCTGAAGACGCTGGCAAGCTTTGCCGAAGGCACCGATGCCGCAGCCTTCATCTCGATGGAAGGCGACCGTACGTCGGCCGGTATCCGGGCTGAACTGGCCTCGGTGATGCGCAGCTTCTCCTATCTCGATGACACGGCCGACGGCTTCTCGATCCGGGACTGGGTCGCGAACGAGGAGGATGACAGCTGGCTCTTCATCACCGTGAAGGCGGACCAGCTTCCCTCCCTCCGGCCTCTAGTGACCGTCTGGCTCGACATCGCGATCAGCGCCATCATGAGCCTCCCGCCGGATCGTAAGCGCCGCCTTTATTGCGTCATCGACGAACTCCCGACGCTGCAGAAACTGCCATCGCTCAGCGACTTTCTCGCCCGCGCGCGCAAATATGGCGGCTGCGGTATTTTGGGGTTCCAATCTTACCCGCAGCTTGAAGCGACCTATGGGATTCAGGATGCCGCGGCGATTACCGGCTATTGCTCGACCTGGGTGGCGCTACGCGCCAACGACACGCCCACCGCCAAGCATGTTTCGGAAAATCTGGGGCAGGTCGAGCAGGTCGAAGCCAATGAGGGCATGTCCTATGGCGTCAACGATATGCGGGATGGCGTCAACCTCTCGCGGATGCAGGTGACCCGACCGCTGGTGATGCATACCGAGGTCACCAATCTTCCCAATCTCGTCGGCTTCCTCCGGTTCGGCCGTAACCTTCCCGTCGTCCGCTTTACCGATAGCTACAATGCTCTGCCGAGCCCGGCGGCCGCGTTCGTCGAGCGTATAGTGCCTCCCATTCGTCTCGACCCGGATGAGGAAGACAAGTCTCCCGCGAAACCTTCAGGATCGCCACCCAAGCGACGGCGACCGAGGAAGCCGCATGCATCCGAACTCCACCTCGAAGCGGACGGGGGCAGTGCGCCCGCGGATGACGAGATCCGCGCGCCGGCCCCCTCGTCCAATTCAGGGAAGGGGGAAAATGAAGTCCCGGACGGAAGCCTGCCCCAGCTCCTTGGGCGTGCAAGCGGCTTTCGCCTCCGGCAACATGGCCGTGCATCGGGCGACCGTAATGATGCGAGGCCGGCATGATGCATCCGCGCCGGCTGAAGGGTTCGCCCGGCAATATCGCCCGCTACTACGCGATCGGCGATTATTATACGAAAGGGGAGGCGAAGCGATCGTCCTGGGGCGGTGCCCTGGCGAGCGAGCTCGACCTTTCGGGCGACGTCGATCCTGAAACCTTTCGGTCCCTGCTGGCTGGCAAGGTTGCAGGCCAACAGTTGGGCCGTCATCGCGCCGACGGCCTCCAGCATCACCCCGGCTGGGACTTTGCGATCAGTGCGCCTAAATCCGTGTCAGTGATGGCGCTCGCCTTGGGGGATGAGCGGATCGTCCAGCTCCATGAGCGATCGGTCGATGTGACGCTCGCCTATCTTGAAGAGCATGCCCAGCTGCGAAAACGGGAGGAGGGCAACATTGTCCACGAGACGACGGGCCGGTTGCTGTGGGCGCGGTTCACCGAACATGCGAGCCGCGAACTCGATCCTCACCTCCACACCCATGTCGTCGTCCTCAATATGACCAACGGGCAATCGGGCGATCCGATGGCGAGTCTCGAAACCCGCGCCATGTATGCCGAGCAGATGACCAGCGGACAGATCTATCGCAATGACCTTGCCCATGGCCTGCGCGAGCTTGGCTATGAGATCGACTTCGATCCGCGCCGGGGTCTTTTCGAAATCAGGGGCGTTCCCAAGGCCCTCATCGAGGAGGTGTCGCAGCGGGCCGAGCAGATCAATGAACATGCCCAGCAGCATGGTCTGATCGGTCAAGCGTCGCGCCGACAATCCTTTTATGCCACCCGCGGCGCCAAGGTGAAGACCGGGATCGATACGCTTCTCATCCAGTGGCGCGGGCGGCTGGTGCCATATGAAAAGCCGCTTGAAGCGGTTAGAGAGGGCGCCGCCCGATCGGGCGAGCATTCCGTCCCGGTCAACCGCGCCGACGCCGCCCGAGCAGCTCTGTTCGGGATAAGGCAATCGGAGGGGAAGGAGGCCGTCAACCCGCTTGGCCGTCTCTATACCACGGGGCTAGCCTCCCATGTCGGAGAGGTCCGGTTTCAGGATCTGCGGCCCCTGATCGATGCGCATGAAGAACGGCGCAAGCTCCTCGCTACCCGTGGCCAGACTGGGGATGAGATACTGACACGGGGCCGGACCACCCGGCAGACTGTGCGGCTGGAGCAGTCTCTCGCCATGCATTTGGCGTTTGCCGTCGGAGACGGTCGGCCCGTGGCAAGCGCCGATCGCCTGCTTCCCATATTGGAGCAGGCGGGGCTTTCTCCGGCGCAGGAACGGGCGCTGGTGGACATGGCGACCTCGCATGACCGGGTTACCGGCCTTCACGGCGTCGCGGGCGCAGGAAAGTCGACGCTCGTCCGCTCGCTGAAAGATGCGGCGCTGCCGGGTAAGACCTTGATCGCCCTGGCGCCGACATCTTCCGCCGCCGCCGAACTGGGGGAGAAGGCGCAGATCGAGTCGCGCACGGTCGCGAGCCTGCTTGCGGGCGGTGGCTATGGGATCAGCGGCAACCATGTGCTGGTTCTCGACGAGGCGGGGCAGTTGGGAAGCCGCCAGGCTTTGCGGGTGCTGGAAATCAGCCGGTCCACTGGCGCTCGCCTCATTCTCCTTGGCGACAACAAGCAGACGGGCGCCATCGAGCAGGGCAAAGCCTTCTGGCTCATGCAGAAACTGGGCATGGAAACGGCCGAACTGACCGAGTCGCGCCGGCAGGAAACCGAGGCGATGCGACAGGCTGTCGCGCATGCGCGGGCAGGGGATTACGCAGCCTCAATTGGTCGGCTCGACAAGGTGGTGGGCGGTGGGGATGCCGCTACGCTCGCTGCAGATGTGGTCGCGGAATGGACGCGCCTCAGCCCCAGGAGCCGCACTGCGACCAACATTCTCGTTCTCGACAATGCGTCGCGCCTGATCGTGAACAGCAAGATCAGGGAGGTCCTGCAGCGCGAGGGCGTCGTCGCAACCGAGGAGACCCGGCTTTCGGTGCTGACACCCGGCGGGCTGAGCGATCAGGAAAAGCGCATGGCGCGCTTTTATTCAGGCGGACAGGTGGTGACCTTCGGCCGCGATCAGACAGGAGCGGGGCTGGGGCGGGATAGTGAATATCGCGTCGCAGGGGTGGTTCGGGACGGTCGAGGTCGGCAACTGGTCCGGTTGGTGGATGAGCAGGGACGCGTTCATCTGTGGGATCCACGCTCGACCAAAGCCTCGCAGGTCAATGTATTCATGGACGAGAAGAGAGACCTCAGCGAACGCGACCGCATCCAGTGGCGCCTCGCCTCAAGAGAGCTCAAGCTCAAAAATGCGGAGCGGGGGACGGTTGAGAAGATCGAGGGCAGCCTGGCGACGATTCGCTGGGATCGCGGCGAGCGGGTGCAGACGGTCGATCTGTCGCGGCACAAGACATGGGATCATGGCTATAGCGAAACCGTTTATTCGGCGCAGTCCAAGACCTATGACAGGGTCTATGTCCTGGCGCCTGTCGGGTCGCCGCTGGTGAACGCGCAGAATTTCTACACCGCGATCACCCGCGCCCGATATGGGGTAAAGCTCTGGACCCAGGATCCGAAAAAACTGGTCGAGAGGCTCGAAGAACGATCGGGCGAGAAGACGTCAGGACTTGAAGGCCTTGGGCGCCTGGAGCGTGATCATCGGGACCAAATGGCCACCAGGCAAGGATCGCATCTCCGGCAACTGAAGGAAGATCAGGACAGGGAGCGACTCTTCCGCGGCGATCGCCGACTGGAGCGCGAGCTTTGGACCCGCAATGCAAATCCCAAAGGCGTTGCGGCCAAACTCGCTGGTCGGGCTCAAAAGGTTTTCGAGGCGCTCGATCACCATCTTCATTCTTTACTGAGCGACCGTCACAGAAATCGGGACATGCCTGCTCCTGCGCGCGAGCAGCAGACTCGCGGCAATGAAAGGGAGGGCGGCCGTGGCCTGGATCACTGATCGACGTTGGATCTGTATTGTCCCGCTGGCGCTGACGGCGGCGCTACCTGTCGAAAACGCAATAGCGGCGAGGCCGCCGGAGCCTGAAGTGGAGCGATGCATCCGGCAGGCGGCACGCGGTCAGGCCTGGCTGGAAAAGACGCTCTGGGGCTTGCGTGATCAGGAAGCCGGCTGGATCGGTGCAGAGATCCTCAACAAAAACGGAAGCCATGACCTGGGACCGCTGCAGATCAACAGCTGGTGGGTGCCGAGGATCGCCGCGCTGCTGTCGCGGCGCGAGAATGAGGTTCGTCGCTGGCTGCAATTTGATCCCTGCTTCAATGCCGAGGCGGCGCGCTGGATTTTTCTCGAGGCGTTGAAGACGAGCGGCAGCTACTGGAAAGCGGTGGGCATTTACCATAGCCCGAACGGTAAACGCCAACGCCGCTATGTGGCCCTGGTCGCGGTTCATCTGCGAAAGCGGTTTGGTGCCGATGTGTTCGATAACGGCGGTTCGTCCCGGCGCGAGTACCGCTCTGGAAGTGCGTCTTAAGGAAATGTCGCGCCCTTTTGCGACGCTGACTCGCCATTCGCGGCAACGATCATGATCGGAAATTCACTATCGATAATGGGGTCTTATCGATAGTGATAAAGGCGTTTTGGCCGCTATATTCCTGGCTATGAGCATGAAATCAGCCGTGCGAACGTCGGCGCAGGCACAGCGCTTTCCTGCGCCAAAAGCTGCGGTCTCCGGGGAGATCGTGACCGTCCTCGCGCCAGGCGAGGCTAAGCTGCCTCGCCGACGCTCCGGGTCTGCGCAGGATCGCGAGGCCCAGCTCGTTGCCTTGCTCCAGTTATTGACAGGGGAGGGTGCCGCTCTCGACGCGCTAGCCTTCCGCAAGAGCCTCGAGGCGCGGGCCGCCGCCAGCATCAAGGCGCTGGCGGTTGATTGTGACTGCTATGCGCGCTTCTCGGCGAAACAGGGCGGGATCGGTCTACCCGCCAGCGAAGCGCGGCTCGTGGCCTATGTCGACTATTGCGAGGCGCGGCGGCTCAAACCCGCGACCGTGTCGCGGCGCCTGTCCTCGCTGGCGGTGGTGCACCAGCTGCTCGGGGTTGCCAGCCCCGTGGGCGGGGCGGTGGTGCGCGACGCGCTGCGCGGGCATCGGCGGCGGGTCGGGGTGCGGCAGCGCCAGGCCGGCCCGTTGCGCTTCGGCAAGGGCATCGGCCGCGAGGCGGTCAAGGGATTCACGCTGTCGGTCCTGCTCGAAGCCTGCGGCGGTGATGTCGTGGGGCTGCGCGATGCGGCGCTGCTGTCGCTGGGCTATGATGCGGGTCTGCGCGTCTCGGAGCTGGCGGCCGTGGAACTCGACAGGATCGAGCCCCAGGAGGACGGGTCTGCCCTGCTTGAGCTGACGCGCTCGAAAACCGACCAGGAAGGGCAGGGGGCCTGGGTGTGGCTGTCGCCCGATACCATGCGGCGTGTCGCCTTGTGGGTCGAGGCTGCCGCGATCCGCAAGGGCGTATTGTTCCGCCGCGTTGCGGTCGTCCGCACCAACGCGCGCGCGGCGCGGCGGACACTGGCCATCAGCGATCTGGCCTATCATGCCTAGGTCGACCGCGACCGCATGGCGGCGCAGCCGGCGCGATCGGCGAGCGCACTCTACAAGATCGGGGAGCAGGCGCTGACACCGGCCGCCGTGCGGCTGATCATCAAGCGCACCGCGCTGGCTGCGGCTGATCAGGGATTGGTCGATCTCATGGGCACTGCTCTGGCCGAGGCGATCGACGCGCTCAGCACCCATTCGCTGCGGGTCGGCCTGACCCAGGACCTGTTCGCCAGCGGTGAGGATGCGGGACCGATTGCGCAGGCGCTGCGCTGGACCTCCACTGCGACCGCGCTCCGCTATGGTCGCAAGCTTGCGCCCTCCGCCAACGCCGCGGCCCGCATGCTGAAAGGCGTCAGAAAATGATGCAGTTGCAGCAAAGTCAGTCCGTCAATCAAAATGGCTACAGGGCACCGGGCGTGGTCTCTTTGTCCGTTCACCGGGTTGGGATCTCCAACGACCTGTTCGCGGCCGGCGAGGACATCGCCGGCGTCATGGATGCACTGCACTGGAAGCCACCGAGAATGGCGCTTCGCTATAATCGCAACCTGGCCGGCGACAATGGCGCGGTGGGACATCTGCTCTTCAAGATGAAATGGGTTGCGAGCCACCTCGCCTGAGCTTTCGTTCGCTTCGAACGGAAATCTTCGATCTTTAGAAGAGGCGCCATGGATTAAACTGCCCGCGCCGACCGTTTCCCGCCGGAAGCATCAAGCGTGCGGAACAAGTCGTGCGTCATGTCATATCGGCCTCTCGCGATATGAAACCAGAACGACTGCCGCTCATCACGCGCCGCAGCACTAGGGCGGCCAGGGGACCGTAACGGCGGTCGCCCACATCGATCTGCACCTTGCCTTTGCTTCCCCATCGCAACCTCCAATTTGTTTGGTGTTGCGACGACCGGTTGAGTCCGCCCAATATGTCTCCATCCGATACTCGGAGCGCCTCGCTGAGGCAGGTATCGAACCGTCTGTCGGCAGCGTCGGCGATAGCTATGACAACGCGTTGGCTGAGACGATCAACGGCCTTTACAAGGCCGAGGTGATACATCGGCGAGGACCGTGGCGTTCCTTTGAAGCCGTGGAATATGCCACCTTGGAATGGGTGGACTGGTTTAACAACCGCCGCCTGCTCGAACCTATCGGCAACATCCCGCCCGCTGAAGCCGAAGCACAATATTATGCCATGCTGGACGACGTCTCCATGGCTGCGTAACTTAAACCAAACAGCCTCCGGCAAACCCGGGGCGGTTCACACCGACTGGATGCAAATCCTGACACTATGCGCATACGACGCCAGACCGTCGAACATCCCTTTGCCACCCTGAAGGCCCGAATGGGCTACACGCACTTCCTCACAAAGACAAAACCGCGCGTCTCAACCGAGATGGCGCTCCATGTTCTCGCTTACAACTTGACCAGGGTGCTCACATCATGGGGAGTAAGGCAATCCTCAAAGCCATCGCGACCTAAAGGAAAGGCTGCGCTCAACTCGCGGCAATGCGGTTTTGTGAAATGAACTCCCTTCTCAAAACCACCGCTCCAGCGTTTTCACACGGCCTGGGTCGTTTTCTTGGCGCCAAACCCTACATAGTGGGACGAATCTTCCATTCCCTCGCCCTGTGCTCAACGCAGTTCTCTCGCCAAGGACCGGCACCCCGCACTCACCGGCGTCTGCGTACTCGCGAGGCTTGAAACGGGTGTCGGCTTCTCGCGCCAAACCCTGTTCGAATTAGCGCTAGTCCGCAGTATCGCACGCGAAACGGGCCGGCTGTCGAAATTGGTCCTGGAGCGGCAAAGCTCGCTTTTCCTGCGGCCCAAATGATGGGCTGGTTTCACCTATCTGCGCGCCACCGGCATCAACGCTTATCTCGCAGAACTCGACCTGACACTCATGGCGCCTCTCTCGACGTGGAAATACCCATGAATATCGGGTCAGTCACGACCGTCAGCAACCCTTTTGAAAGGGCCATCTTGATTATCGCTGCGTCCACATCCAGTTTCTGCCGCGCAGTTCTGCGCGTAATTGCGCTCTGCCTTTGTGCAGAATACCGAAAAAGCCGTATTTGCGATTCCTGCAAAGTCGCATACGGCCTTCGCCACAATGTTAAATCTGGGATCGGATTATTTTGATTTGGCCAAGCGCGTTTCAGAAGAAGCCACTGCAAAGGTGACGCTGCAAAAGCGACGCTTCGGCACGGATAAATCGGCGACCCGCACCCAGTTGCTCGACGCGGCGCTGGCGCTGATGGTGGAGGAAGGATATGCCGCCGTCAGTGGTCGAAAAGTGGCCGCGCGTGCGGGATTGAATGCCTCGCTCATCCACTATTATTTCCCTACGTCCGATGATCTGCTAGTGGCCGCCTACAGGCGCGGTGCCGAACAGAGCCTCGAACGCCATCGAGCGGCGGCACAGTCGGATGACCCACTGCGTGCGTTATGGACGCTCAGTATCGACCCCAGCCGCACCGCCCTCGCCATGGAGTTTATGGCGCTGGCAAATCACCGGAAGGTCATAGGCGAAGAAATCGCGCGCTATGCCGAACATATCCGCGCTGTTCAGATTGCGGCGGTTGAACGCTCTCTGGCGAACAGCCCCATCAACCTTGGACCCTGCACGGCCGCTGCAGCCACCGTCTGGCTGGCTGCGATGGCGCGATTGCTGGTGATGGAGGAAGGGGTCGGCATCCTGTCGGGACATGAGGATGCACGCCAACTGATGGATTGGCTCCTCACCAGACTGAGCCACCGCCCCGACGATGAATCTCGTGGCGACGCGGAGTAAGCGGTGATTTCTTGACCGATACCACCATGCAAAGCTAAGCACGTGCTTAGCGCAGCGTGCGTGTGGCGGCTTTACGGCTGCCTAAACGGGAGAGTGAAGATGCCGATTGCGGAGCAGCCCTGCTTTGAGGTCAGAAATCTGGCACCGCGTATCGGCAGTGGGATCGTGACGGACGTGGAGACGCTGCTCAGCGGCGCTTGCTCCGCGCAAATCCGCGCATTGCTGGAGGAACGGGGCGTGGTGGCCATCCGCGGCCTCAACCTGACGGACGACCAGCAAATCGCCTTCACCAAAACGATCGGCACGATCGTCGAGGAAAAGGCCTTCAAGATCACGATGGACCCTAAGGAAAATCCGGTCGCCGAATATATCAAGGGTGCCTTTTACTGGCATATTGATGGGACGATGGGCGACGTCCCGATCTTCGCATCGCTGATGAGCAGCCGCAAATTGTCGGACACGGGCGGCCAGACCGAGTTTTCCAACACCTATGCCGCCTATGACGATTTGCCCGAAGCGGAGAAAGTGGCGCTGGAAAAGCTCAAGGTCGTCCATATGTTCGAAGTGGCACAGCGCTATGTGCAGCCTGAACCAAGTCATGAACTGCTGAAAAGCTGGCAGACATTCCAGCCCAATGTCTTGCCGCTCATATGGACCCATCGCTCAGGTCGTAAATCGCTGGTGCTGGGTTCCACGGCATCGCATGTCGAGGGGATGGACCTTCGCGAAGGTTGGGCGTTGCTCACCCGGCTACGCGATTATGCGACGCAGCCCCAGTTCGTCTATCGGCATGAATGGACGCTCGGCGATCTTGTCATCTGGGACAATACAGGGACCATGCATCGCGCGCTGCCTTACGCCATGGACAGCGGGCGAATGATGCATCGCACGACACTGGCTGGCGAAGAATCCTTCGCCTGACATGATATCGGGGAACATCTGATGACAGCCCGTCCCGTAGCCGTGGTGACCGGTGCCAGTCGCGGCGCAGGGCGCGGCATTGCCATTGCCCTGGGCAGTCATGGCTGCACGGTCTATGTCACTGGCCGGTCCGAAAAAGCAGGCGATCATCCGCTGCCCGGCACGATCTGGGAAACAGCGAACGCTGTTACGCAAGCCGGGGGCAGGGGCATCGCCGTCCGGGTTGATCATGCCGATGACTCTCAGGTGGAAGCGCTCTTTGCGCGGGTTTCAGAAGATGAAGGCCGTCTCGACATTCTCGTCAACAATGCCTGCGCCTTGCATGATGATCTGACCGCCCCAGGCAATTTCTGGGAAAAGCCGCTCGCCATTGTCGAGATGCTTGATGTGGGCCTGCGGAGCGCTTATGTCGCCAGCTTCCATGCCGCCCCCCTGATGGTGGCGCAGCGGCACGGCCTCATCATGTTCACGTCCGCATCGGGCGCCGCCCATTATTCCTTTGGCCCTGCCTATGGTGGACACAAGGCGGGACTGGACAAGTTCGCAGCGGACATGGCGGTCGATCTGCGCCCCTTCCACGTCGCGGCCCTTTCGATATGGATGGGTGCGCTGCTGACGGATCGTTTGCGCATGGTCATCGCCTCCGACCCGATCAAATATAGGGATCTGGAAGCGGCGACCGAAACGCCTGAATTCACGGGGCACGTCATCTGGGCATTATATTCCGATCCTGCCCTGATGGACATGAGCGGCCAGGCAGTGATCGGGGCCGAGATGGCGGTGAAATATGGTTTTTCCGATCAGGGTGGTCGACAGCCGCGCTCTTGCCGCGACACGCATCAGGTTGCGCCACGCCAGCAATATCCGCTCATCTTGCGGTAGCGAAGAATAGCATTGAAGGAGGATCGCCATGGACGACATGCAATTGGCCCAACTGTGCCGTGACGTCGCCTATCTCAAGGACAGGCTGGCGATCCAGGATCTGATCGCACGCCATGCGCGCGGCCATGACCGGCATGATGTCGATCTGCTGACCAGCTCCTATCATGAGGATGGCGTTGATGAACATGGCCATGCCATCAACCCCGGTCCCCTCTATGCCCAGTGGTCCAACGCAGTCCATGCCGCCGGTTCGGATCAGCATCTCCATAACATCTCCACCCATCTTTGCGAGATTGATGGCGATGTCGCGCACTGCGAAAGCTATGTGATGGTGTCGCTGCTTGATCCCGGCGGAAAGACGGCGCGGATCGTCAACGGACGCTATGTCGATCGGGTCGAGCGCCGTAATGGCGAATGGAAAATCGCGTTGCGCCGCTCAACTGTGGACACGTTGATCACCGGAGACGCTTCGATCCTCCAGCATCCCAGATTTGTCGAGCAAGGTTATACCAAAGGTATGCGCGACAAAGGCGACGTCTCCTATCAAAGGCCGTTATCGCTCGATACGCCTGTTACCACATGGTGATGCCGTCCTTTCAGACTGCGATTGCCGCGATGCATTCGCGCCTGCCGTCAGCCAGAATTGATCCCACCTAGGCTGATAGCCGCCGTTCCGCAGCTGGGAAGCGAGAATTGGCAGCTGACCGTCGTATAAGTGGCGGGGAATGCCTTCAGCGCCTAAACTGCGCCGTGTTCGACCTGTTTCAGGATACTCGGCGCTGCCTGCGCCGATTTCAGATCCAGCGCACGAAACTGTGCGCCCAGCCGCTTCGGCTCGATCTCGATGCGGACATAGCCGCTATGGTTCAGGTCGCTAAAGCGGATATGGGGATTATTGGCATGGACATCGCCAAAGCGGCCGGGCGGGGGTGATTGAGCTGCAAGTGCGGAGGTGACGATCTCGGTCGCCACCGGCGGCTTGTCCTCAGCCTGATGCAGTTCGTTCAGCCAGAAACTGTGGACGTCGCCGCTCAGCACCAGGGTGTTGCGGACATTGGGCCGGCCGAGTTGATCCAGCAGTCGTGAGCGGGCGGCGGCATAACCGTCCCACTGATCGCTATAGACGGTGTCACCGGTGCCATCCAGCGCCAGCGGTGCGAAGAACACGCCCTGCGCGAGCAGGGTCCACGGCCGCCGTTCCGCGGCCAAGCGTCGCGCCAGCCACGCCTCCTGCGCCTGTCCCAGCATCGTCCGGTCAGGGCGCGAGCGTTCGGTACAATGGTTGAGCCGGACATTGTGCGCCACGGTCGGTGCGGCGCAGGGCGGACTGGAGCGGAACTGACGAGTGTCGAGCATCGAGAGCGACACTAGTTCGCCCCAGTCGACGCCGCGATAAAGGCGGGGACTGGCCATGGCGCGCCACAGGCTGGGGCGGATCGGCATATGTTCGAAATAGGCCTGATAGGCGGCCGCGCGCCGTGCTGCGAACATATCGGGCGGCAGTCCTTCGCGATTGGCGAGGGCGGCATAATCGTTCAGGACCTCATGATCGTCCCATGTGACGAGCCAAGGTACGCGGCGGTGCGCCTCCTGCAGGTGCGGGTCGGTGCGATACAGGGCGTAACGAGCTCGGTATCCGTCTAGGTCGCGCGGTTCGGGCGCGCCGAAGTCGCGGACCTTTGGCTGGTCGGGATAGGATGTTTCGTAGATATAGTCGCCGACCTGCACTATCAGGTCGGGATCGCCCGCCAGCATGTCGCGATAGGCGCCGAACCATCCCAGCTCCCAATGCTGGCAGGACGTCAGCGCGAGCCTAAGCCGGTCGGCCTGATCCGGCACGGTAGCGGTGCGTCCGACCGGACTGGTCGCGCCCAGCGCATGAAAACGATAATGATGAGGGCGCCCAGACCTCAGTCCCGCCAGTTCGAGATGGACGCTGTGCGCGGCCTGCGGATCGGCGCGCACCTCGCCGGTGCGCACGATGTCATGGAAACCTTCGTCTTCGGCAACTTCGTAGCGCACCGGGATGGCGCCGGCGAGGAGCGGCCGGGCACCGCGGCCTACCAGGCGGGTCCATAGTACGAAGCCGTCGCGGGAGGGGGCCCCGCTGGCGACACCCAGAGCAAAGGGATCGGCCTGCGCCGTGAAGGGCTCGGCCAGCGCGGTGAGCGGGCGGGCACCAAGCGCGGCCATGGCGCCAAGCACGGCGCGGCGATACCAGAGGAATTGCTGCATCTCGCGCCCTTATCGGCGGCGTTTGACACTATTGCGACAGCACCCTTGCATGAACCGCCCCCGATGTCCCGATTCTGTCATGTCCAAGGGCTAACCGCCCCGCTCGGCCAAAGGGGGAGCGCCGCCATGACCTGGTTGAGGGATGTAGACCGCTGGTTCATAGACGAGATCTTGCCGCACCGTGCCGCCTTCCTACGCCAGGCGGCGCGGTTGGTCCCGGCGACGGAGGCGGAGGATCTGGTGCAGGAGGCTTATGCCCGCACGATCAATGCGTCGCACCATCGCGAGATCGTAAATCCCCGCAGTTTCGTTCTCACCATTATCCGCAATCTTGCGCATGAGCGCCATCGCCGCGCGACGGTCGTTCGGTTCGAGCATCTGGCCGACATGGAAGCGATGGAAATTGCCGACAGTGCACCTAACCAGTTCGCGATCCTGTCGGGCAATCTGGAGCTGGCGCGGTTGATTGCGCTGATGGAAAAATTGTCGCCCCAGCAGCGTGCGGTGGTAAAGATGCGGCGGATCGAAGGATTATTGCCTGGCGAGATAGCGGTGCGGATGGGCTTGTCGGTCTCTACCATAGAGAAGCATCTTGCCAAAGGGCTGGCCATTCTTGCCTATGCAATGCAGGAAGCGCCACCGCAGGAAGAAGGAGCCCAGATCGCGCGCTTATGGCAACGCCACCGACACCAGAGAAAATGATGGAGGAAGCCGCCGGTTGGCTGGCGGCGCTCGATGCAGGCTCGGTCACGCCGCAGGCCTTCGAGCAATGGCGTGCGGCCGATCCCCGACATGCCGTGGCCTTCGCCCAGGTGGCCCATGCCTTCGAGCAGGTGGAGCGATTGCGCACGTTCGGGGATCGTCACGCCGATCTGGCGCCTGCCCCCGCGATCAACCGCCGCCGGATGCTGCAAGCGGGCGTACTGGCCGGTGGCGCATCGGTTGCCGGCGCGCTGCTGGCTGTGCGGGCTACTGCGCGCGAACATGCCGAAACCACGGTGGGTGAGCGGCGAGGGCTGGTGCTGGATGACGGCATCCGGATCGAACTCAACACCGGCACGCGGATCAGCTGGCGGACCGACAAGGAGCGTAGCCGCATCTGGCTCGAGCGGGGCGAGATCGGCCTTACGGTGCCGGCCGCGCCGCGTGGCAAGTTGGAACTGGAGGCCGGCGGCGCACGCTTCCGACTGGGCTTTGGCAGCTTCAATGCACGGCAGCAGCCTGAATCCTTCGACTTGCTCGTGCTGGACGGCGCGGCCGAGAGCGTGCGTGGTGGTCGGCTGGGCGCTGGGGCGATGGCACGGGTGATCGGCCAGGATGTCGCCGTCCGTCCGGCCGACACGGTGACGCTCGACCGGGCGCGCAGCTGGAAGGACGGACAACTGGTATTCGAGGGTGAGAGCCTCGACTTCGTCGTCGCTGAATTCAACCGCTATCTCGACCCCAGGATTGTCATCGCCGATCCGGCCTTGTCGCGCATCCGGCTAGGGGGGCGTTTTACAACCACCGACCCCAATGATTTGCTGGCTGCACTACATGCGTCCTTTGGCATCCGATCGCAGCGCAGCGCAAATGGCGCTATTACCCTTACGGCGGGCTGATAGAATTATTTTTGCAGGTGCGATGGCGGTCGCACCCGTCCCACCCATCCCACCCTCCGAGAGACGCTTCCATCGGAGGGCAATCATGAGTTTTCATTCGGTCGCACTACCCCTGATCCTCGCCGCGGCACCCGCCAGCGCGACGAGCGATCGCGCTATCGCATTCGACATCCCGGCGCAGAATATGGCCACGTCGCTGAACGAATTCGGTCGTCAGGCCGGCGTCCATATGGTCTTCCCCTATGACGCCATCGCCGGTCGCCGTTCGATAGCGCTCAAGGGCCGCTTTTCCCGCGCAAAAGCGCTGCGTCGACTGATCGCCGGGCGCGGCATGAACATCTCCTATGAAGGCGCCACGATGATCTCGCTCGCCGCCGCGAAGGCGCCGACCGCTCGGTCGACTGCCGAGGCCGGCGCGCGCATCGCGGACGGCGGTGACATCGTCGTCACCGCGCAGAAGCGCGCCGAGGATCTGTCGAAGGTGCCGCAGGCCATCACGGTCGTTTCGGGCGAAGAAGCAGCCAAACGCAAGATCACCGATTTCGCCAGTCTGGTTGACGAAGTGCCGGGCCTGTCGATCAATTACAGCACCGGCGGCGAAAGCTACGGCCTGCTCACCATTCGCGGCATAGGCGGCGCGGACGACTATAAGCCCAATGGCAGCCCGTCGGTCGCGCTGCATGTCGACGGAGTCTATCAAAGTTCCAACGCCTATCTGGGTATGCCGCTGTTCGATCTGGAGCGGATCGAGGTTCTGCGTGGTCCGCAGGGAACCCTGTATGGCCGCAATACCACGGCGGGCGTCGTCAACGCGATCACCCGCGGCGGCAGCGACAAGTTCGAAGGCTATGCTGATATCCGATATGGCAGCTACGACAACATGCGCGCTGAAGCCGCGATTGGCGGCCCGGTCAGCGACAATCTGCGTATTCGGCTGGCGGTGATGACCGACCAGGGCGGCGGTTACATGAACGGCAAGGGCGCGGGCGACCTGGCCGGCGCACAGATCAGCGTCGGCGGCGTGGTTCAGACCCAGGTACCGGCGATCAACGATCCGGGCGCGCGCAAGGGTTTTGGCGACAAGGATCTGTTCGCGGGGCGCGGGACGGTCGATATCGATTTCGGCCCGGATACCAGCCTGACGCTGAAGGCCTTTGCCAGCCGCGACAGGGGCGATGCGCGCCAATATGACCGCATCAGCGCGGCGGACGACAGCAGCGTTCTCAACGCCGGCGAGGATGATGATCCCTACAGCTTCTATTCGCGCGCCTATTTTCAGCAGAGGATCGACATCAAGGGAGCCTCGGTTCAATTCTCGCACCTGCTGAACGATGCCACCCGCTTCGACATGGTGGCCGGCTGGCAGTCCAGCCAGCGCAATATTGGTGGCAATGGCGACGGCACGCCCTATCCCCAATATGAATATCTGTTCGATGAGGATCTGAGCCAGGGTTCGCTGGAAATGCGTCTGCGCAACGAGCAGCAGGGTCGCTTCAACTGGCTGGTCGGCGGCTTCTACATGAGCGACAAGATCGACTATCAGAGCCAGTGGACCAGCTGGGCTGCGCGCACCATCTATCATAATATCCACAATCAGCGCCGCCGCAGCGCCGCCATCTTCGGCCAGGCCGATTATGAACTGCTGCCTAAGGTCAAGGTGACGTTGGGCCTGCGCTACACAAGGGATGATGTGGACTCGCAAGGTCGCAATGTCGACGACAATCCCTGGGGCATCTCAAACTACTCCACCTTTTTCGCGACGACGCCCAATTTTCAATGGGATAAGCAGTTCAAGGATGATGACGTGTCCGGTCGCGCGGCGGCGCAATGGTTCATCACCGATGACCTGAACGTCTTCGCCTCGGTCGCGCGTGGCTATCGGTCGGGCGGCTTCGACGGCACGTCGATCATGACGCTGGCCGAGACCGAGCCGTTCCAGTCCGAAACAGTGTGGGCCTATGAAGCTGGCGTGCGCTATTACAAGGGGCCGGTCCGCCTCTCGCTCGACGCCTTCGCCAATGATTTCGACAATCTTCAGGCGACGACGCGGCTCGACAATGACACCAATGGCCGCACCAATGTCGGCAAGGCCAAGACCCGCGGCTTCGAAGGCGCACTCGACCTCAACTTGCTGAACAGCGGCGGCCACAAGCTCGATTTCGACGCTTCGGGCACCTATCTCTATTCGAAGATAACCGAGTTCAATTCCAACCGCATCGCCGATGTGACCGCGACCGTGGGCGATCCATTGCCCGGTGCGCCCAAATGGACCGGCCGGGTCGGCCTCGTCCACAGCTACAGCTTCGACGATGGCTGGGTTCTCAAGAGCCGCGCCAATATATTCCATCATGGCAAGGAATCGAACCGTCTGAACGCGGTCGTCGGCAACACGTCGCCGGCCTACACGCTGCTCAACGCCCGGATCGAACTGGAATCGCCGTATGGCTGGTCGGTCTATGCGATGGGCCGCAACATCACCGACGAAGTCTATTATCCCGAAATGAACGGCGCATCGCGCATGGTTGGTGCGCCGGCGACCTATGCCGTGGGCGTTCGCCTGACCTTCTGAAAACTGGCCGAACGCCCGTCCCTTCCATAGGGGCAAGCCTTCGGGTCGCCCGGTGAGGCGCCATCAGCCAGCCCCCTGGCCGATGGCGCCTTCTCTTGTCTTTCGAGCCCCGACGCGGGCCAGGCGGGTTCAGCGAGGTTCGAATTTGGACTGCCTTTGAACTGTCATCCAAAATGTCTAGTCGCACCGCTCTCACCCGAGCCGGGAGTGTCGCGTGCTGTCTTCGATCAAGAGCGGACCTCCGGACAAGGAGCCGCAAGGCCAGGATTGGGACGCGATCCGGGCGGCTCTCCAACGTTATCTGCGCGCGCGCGGCACGCCGCCGGACCTGATCGACGATCTGGCCCAGGAAACGCTGGCACGTCTCGTCGAACTGGCACGGACCCAGCAGATCGGCAGTATGCTGGCGCTTGGCTTTCGCATCGCGGACAATCTGCGAGTGGATATCTATCGACGCGATAGCCGGCTGGTGACGGGCGTGGACGAAGAGCTGCGCAGCGAAGAACCGTCGCTCAATCGTGTGCTCGATTCCCGGCGCGCCATGGAGGTTTTCGAACGCTGCCTGCGCCGAATGCCTGCCTTGCGCCGCGAAGTGCTGGTCCGCCGGCGGCTCAATCAGGAAAGCTGTCGCGCCATTGGCGCCGACCTTGATCTCAGCACCAAGGCGGTCGAAAAGCATATCACGCGCGGCATGGTCGATCTGCGGCGCGCGCTGGATCAGGCGGGCATTGATCTGGTGGGACAGGACTGATGGGCCAGGAACTTCACTCTCTCGATTTGCAAGCGGCACAGTGGGTCGAGCGGATGAGCCGCCCCGTGCTGGACAGCGATGCGGCCGCCGATTTCGATCGCTGGATCCTCAAGGATCCACGGCATGTCGAAAGCTATGCGCGCATGTCCACCCTGTGGCAGTCAGGCGAACTTGAAGCCGCACTGGACGACAAGGCGACATCGCTGCATCCATCCAATGACGATGACATCGAGCCGGCCCCACAATTGCGCCAGCTGCGCCCGTCATGGCGGCGCGCGGTCCCGCTCGCGGCGGCGCTATGTGCGGTCCTGTCGATCGGCCTCGCGGCCCCACGCCTGCTGGTTCACAGAACGACCTATGCCACCGGTCTTGGGCAGAGCCGAACGGTGGCATTACAGGATGGTTCGACTATTCGCATGGATGCGGAGACGCGGATAAGGGTGCGGATCACGCCATGGTCGCGCGACATCACGCTCGAGCAAGGCGAGGCATTTTTCGATGTCGTGCATGAGCGGCTGCGTCCCTTTGCCGTCGATACTGGCGCGGCGCGGGTCTCGGTCCTTGGCACGGCCTTCGACATCGACCGGATCGGCGACGACACGCGCGTCATTCAGGTTTATCGCGGCCTGGTCAGCATTGATGCCGGTGTCGGGCGCCAATGGCGTCTGCCCGCCGGCAGCGGCTTGGAACTGGCCGGAAGCAGGGTCCGCAGCCTGACGGTAGGTGTCGGCAAGCATCCCGACTGGATGGACGGCTGGCTGGAGGCGAACGAGATGCCGGTGTCGCAACTGGTGCAAAAGCTCAACCGAGTGTCACATCGTTCGATCGAACTGGCCGATCCAGCCTTGGGTGAGTTGCTGGTCACAGGACGCTTCCCCACCAATGACCTCGAAGGCGTTCTGGACGCGATCGCCGCCATTCATGACCTCAACTGGCGCAGTGCGGGCAATCGCTACGTTCTGGATCGTTAGGGATGGTCATGTAATTTTCATGATAAGATCATGAAAATGTAAGAATAAATATTTGTCGGGTTTTGCTCTCATGGCGCGTCTGCCGCCTGAACTGTCTGTTCAAATGGGGGTATTATTCCATGTCAATTTTAAACCGGCCCGCCGTATCGGTGCTGGCCATTGCCGTAGCGAGCACGCTTGCCACGCCGGTGCAAGCGGCCGAGGCGCGTTACAGCTTTGCCATTCCCGCGCAGGATCTGGCGCAGGCGCTCCAGGAATATTCGCGCATCACCGGTACGCCGGTCGCCGCATCGCCCCATGCGCTGCGCGGTCGCCGCAGCCGGGCCGTATCCGGCACCATGTCCGCTGCCGCCGCGCTGCAGCAGCTGATCGGCGGCGCCAACGTCGCCATGCAGCGGCGCGGCAACATGCTGATCGCCAAGCCGCTTGCCATGCACAGCCAGCCTGTCAGCTTCGCCGATCGGACGCCCAGCGGCAAGGCGGCCGCGCCGGCACCGGCCCGTGCCGCCAGCGCGGCTGAAACGCCGAACAGTGACATCGTGGTCACCGGCTACATCGAGGCCGTGCAGCGTTCGCTGGAAACCAAGCGCGAAGCACAGGTCGTGTCGGATACCATTACCGCCGACGACATGGGCAAACTGCCCGCCAACAATGTTTCCGAAGCACTGTCTCGCTTGCCGGGCGTCAACGCGGTGCGCGATTCCGCCACCGGTGAGGGCGACCGGATCACGATCCGTGGCCTTTCGACCGAGCTCAACAATTATTCCATCAACGGCGTGCGCGTCGGCGGCGCGGGATCGCGCGACAATAATTTCTATCGCGGCGTGCGCCTGTCGGTCCTGCCGCCCGACGGCATCAAGCAGATCACCGTGTTCAAGACGCTGACGCCGGATCGGGACGGCGACGCGCTGGGCGGTTCGGTCGATATCTCGACGCCGACGGCGTTCGACCAGGCGTCGACTCATTTCCGCCTGTCGGCCGAAGGCGGCTTTCTCGACAAGTTCGATGATCGTAAGTCGGGTCAGGTCTCCGGCGCCTTTTCCCGGCAGTTCAGCGACAATTTCGGTGTTTTCGTCTCGGGCAGCTGGAGCCGCCGCAAGTCGCAATATGAACAAAATGGCGTGGACGGCGATAACCAGCCTGACAACTGGTACGACAATAGCGAGACGCTGGGCTGGGACCCCAATCGCTTCGTCATGCGCGGCATGGACCTGGCGTTGGGCGAGACCGACGTGAAGCGCTGGGGCGGCAATACCAGCATCGACTATCGCTCGGATCATCACGAGTTTCATCTACGCGGGCAGTATAACAAATATCAGAAGCAGGAATTCAGCAACCGCCTGAACTTCCGCAACGACACCGCGCAGAATTCAGCGCGCCTGTCACAGGTCGATGCCGACGACCGCAGCCTGGCGCAGCCCGATGACGTCGTGACGGGATATGACAAGGAACTGGGCCGAATCTATGGCTATACGCTCGACCAGATCGTAGACCGCGACGGCGACGGGATCATCACCGATGCGGACCGTTCGACCCGGTCCTTCTACAGCCTGAATGGTGGTTCGGGCACCTGGGACCCGCAGGGCTTCCGTCTGCGCCGTTTCTGGGAGGCGACCAGTGAGTCCGGCAGCCTCGCCTCGGCCAATTTCGGTGGCATATCGCGCTTCGGCGCCGTGACGATCGACTATGATGTCTCGTACGCCCAGTCGGAGGACAATCTGGACGACGGCTACACGCTAGAATTCCGCAGCGACAAATATGGTTGGCTGGGTAATACGGGCGTGCTCTTCTCCTCCTCGGAGGATGCCCGCTTCCCCAAATGGCTGCTCAATGATGCCGGCCTCGCCGCCGTGCAGGACCCGTCGGAATATGCCTTCAGCAGTCTGGAGGGCGAAGTCGGCGGTACGCGCGAAAAGCTGTGGCAGGGGCAGATGAACTTGACATGGAAGCCCGACAGCCCTTGGCTGGAATCGATCAAGACCGGCGGCAAATTCTACAACTCGCAGCGCCGCACCTATTCGGGCTCTTTTCTCAACCTCGAGACGGACGGCACCATGGCCGACTTCTCGCAATTCTATGGCAAGGATGTCACCAACCTGTTCGGCGGCGCCTATAGCGGCGTCTATCGCCTGGGCCAGACGCTCGCCAACAAGGCGATGCTGGCTGAGTTGCAGCGCGCGGAAAATGGCGAAAGCACGATGTTCGAGGGCTTTGCCGTCGACCCGTCGGACGCCGAACTGTCGAACGAGGACAGTTTCCGGTTCAACGAGCGTGTGATCTCGGGCTATGCGATGGCGACAGCGCGGATCGGCAAGGCGCAGATCATCGGTGGCGTTCGCGTGGAAGCGACCCGCAACAAGGTCGACGCCTATCTGATGGATGAGGTGCAGGGGGAACGTTTCACCACCGACCGCTCCAGCTTCACCAACATTCTGCCCTCGATCCACGTCAATTATGATTTCGACCGCAAGACCAAGCTGCGCGGTGCCGTCTGGACCAGCTTTGCTCGGCCCGACATTGCGCGCATGAGTTCCGCGCGCGAATATAGCTATGACACCGATCCGGACGGCGATGGCGAGGAAAATCCGACCGCCGACTGGGTGCTGGTCGGTATCGAGCAGGGCAATCCGAACCTCAAGCCGATGCGCTCCACCAATCTCGACCTGTCGCTCGAACATTATGCCGGCGACACCGGCGCTTATTCGGTGGCGATCTACTATAAGCATATCACCAACTTCCTGTTCCGCTCTTCATCTTCGAACATTCGCGACGGAACGCTGGGTGAGAATGTCGATCCGGCTGGCGTCGCGATTTCCATGCCCAACAATGGCAAATGGGCCGAGGTTTACGGCCTTGAGATCAGCGCCCAGCAGCAATTGCACTGGCTGCCCGGCATCCTGGGCTCGCTCGGCATCGGTGGCAATCTGACCCTGCAGCGATCCAAGGCAGTGACCGGCCTGTCCTGGCATCCGGAAGGTTACACCCTGCCGCTGATGGAGACGCCCGAGACCATCGCCAACCTGCAGATTTTCTGGGAACGCAAGGGCTGGGAAATCTATGGCGCCTGGAACTACCAGTCGAAATTCATGGGCGGTATCCAGGATTTCGGCAACGATCCCTATGAGCAGGCATACAGCTTCGTCGACCTGACCCTGCGCAAGACCTTCATGAAGAAGTCCTCGATCCAGCTTCAGGTTCGCAACCTCTTCGATTCCCACACCTATTGGGAAACGGTCTCGTCCGGCACCGGTGCCAGCCGGGCCTATATCAAGAATGGCCGCAGCTTCTCGCTCGGCGTCAACCTCATATTCTGATGGGAAACAGGATGATTGCGACCCGTATCCTTGTACATGCGCTGCTGATCGGCAGCGTGCTTCCCATCGGAGCGGCGGGGGCAGTTGATGCCCCCGCCGTACCCTCGGCTCCGCTTGCCCCCGCAACCGTCGCGCCGGAGCGGATCATACTCAACCTGACGGCCGACCCGGCGACCGAAATGGCGGTCACCTGGCGATCTGCCCCTGGCCTTGCGGGCCAGGTCCAATATGCGGTGGCGACCGCAAGTCCGGACTTCGTAAAGACGCCGATGACGATCGCCGCCGCCACCGACGACGCCACGCTGGCGGTGCGCGAAGATCCGGCCTTCCGTGCGGCATATCATTCGGCGGTGCTGAAAGGACTTCAGCCCGACAGCGTCTATGCCTATCGAGTGGGCGACGGTACATACTGGTCCGAATGGTTCCAGTTCCGTACCGCCGCCAAGGCGATGAAGCCGTTCCGCTTCATCTATATGGGCGACATGCAGAACCAGATATTGTCGGAAGCCTCGCGCACGTTGCGCATGGCCTTCCGCCAAGCGGGCGACGCGGCCTTCACCATCCATGCCGGCGATCTGGTCAATCGGCATGACAGCGACACCGAATGGGGCGAATGGTTTGCCGCCGGCGGCTTCCTTTATGCACAGACGCCGCAGATGCCGACGCCCGGCAATCATGAATATGTGAGGGATGAGGCCGCACGCGCCGGCTCCTCGATCACCGGACAGTGGCGGCGACAGTTCACGCTGCCGGACGATGGCCCGGCGGACGTGCCCGCCAGTCGCGAGACCAACTGGTATACCGACTATCAGGGGCTAAGGTTGATCTCGATCGATTCCATGCAGGTGGACCGTGACGAGAAGGCGCGCGCGTCGATCATCAAATGGCTCGACGGCGTACTGGCGCACAATCCCAGCCGTTGGACGGTAATGTTCCTGCACTTCCCGGTCTTCTCCAGCGAGCCGGGTCGGGACAATCCCAAGGTGCGGGCCGCGCTCAAGCCGTTGGTCGACAAATATAAGGTCGATCTTGTGCTCCAGGGCCATGATCATGGCTATGCCCGTGGCGCGATCGGGCCGGACGGCCCCACCCGCGATGACGCTGGATCGACCTATGCCGTGTCGGTGGCGGGGCCGAAAATGTACGATGTCGGCAGCCTGACATGGGCACGCAAGTCGGCCTCGCGCACACAAGCCTATCAGGTCATCGACGTCACTCAAAACCAGCTACACTATCGTGCCTACACCGCGACGGGTGGGCCTTTGGACGAAGTCATATTGCGCAAGCCCTGAATAGCCAGGTTGAGGCGGGACCAGGTATGCCCCGCCTCAAGGGGGCCGTTTGAATAGCCCCAGCAAGGCTTGGTATATCGCATATATGACAGGCGGTCGCGTTAGCCGACCTTCTGTTCTTGGGCGGAGGAAAATGATGGCCGAACGACCGCAAAGGGTGTGCGCCGTGCAAAGGCGGCACTTTCTAGGCCGTATGTTCGTGCGGCGAAGTTGGCCCGCCCTCGGAGTAAGCAGGAAACGGGGGTTACGCCGGACGGACCGGCGCCTATCCCCAAGCTTAAGCGAGGGCGAACCATGGACGAGTATAGCGAACTTTTCATCGGACTCGATACATCGAAAGCGAAGATCTCGGTTGCAGTCGCGGAAAAGGAACGGAACGGCGAAGTCCGCTTTTTCGGCGACATCTCCGCCGAGCCGACGTCGGTCGCATCGATGGTGGGCAAGTTGGCGAAGCGTGGGGCGAAGCTTCACTTCTGCTATGAGGCTGGCCCGACGGGGTACGATCTGTATCGCCAGATCATCGCGCTGGGGCATGAGTGCCAGGTCGTGGCGCCCTCTCTAATTCCCAAACGCCCCGGTGATCGGGTGAAGACCAATAGGCGCGATGCCGTCAGCCTGGCACGGCTTCATCGCGCCGGCGAGTTGACTGCCGTCTGGGTTCCGGACGAAGCACATGAGGCTGTACGCGACCTTGTCCGCGCTCGTGAGTGCGCCCATGACGCGCTGAAGAAGGCTCGCCAGCAGTTGCAGTCCTTCCTCTTGCGCCATGGCCGGATTTTCCCGGGACGCACATCGTGGACACGGGCGCATTTTCGTTGGCTGGCAGCGCAGAGCTTCACCCATCCCGCCCATCACATCGTGCTCGTCGAATATATCCAGGCTATCGAGGATGCGGGTGTCCGAGAAGATAGGCTGACCAAGCAGGTCGCTGAGATAGCCGCGTCCTGGTCCATGGCACCTGTGGTTGAAGCCTACCAGGCGATGCGCGGTATCGCGTTCATCAACGCCGTCACCTTTGTCGTGGAAATCGGCGATATACGACGCTTCGAAACAGCGCCGCAGTTGATGGCGTATCTCGGGCTTGTACCATCCGAGAGTTCAACGGGCGAGCGGGTGAAGCGCGGGGGCATCACCAAGGCCGGCAACAAGCGGGCTCGCCGCGTGCTGATCGAAGGCGCATGGACCTACCGCTTTCCCGCCCGGGTGAGCCAGACGATCCAGGCACGGTTGGAAGGGCTACCACGCTCCGTTCGCGAGATCGCATGGAAAGGGCAAATCAGGCTCTGCGCACGTTATCGAAAGCTGATCCAGGCCGGGAAGCTTAAGACCGTCGCGGTCACAGCAATCGCGCGGGAGATGGCCGCCTTCCTCTGGGCAATCGGGCAAGAGGTGGCTCCCACCGCTGAGGCATGAAGGCTCATCATCGGTAAACGGTCACGAGAAAGGAGCAAGAACCAGCGTCATCATCTGCTTGATGTGCAAAGTTGGGAGCAGGGCCCCGGTGGGGAATCCTCGTACCCACTATGTGGCGGACTAAAAGTCTATGCCCGATTCTAGACAGAGGCAGCCCCAGACGAACATACGGATATGCGGTAGCCAACCCGCGCATAAGAGTATGCCAACCGTCGTCGAAAGCCCTGCTCCCTACTCTGCACATGAGCTTCACAAATTGGATTTCGTCATCTCGGGCGGAAAGGACATCATCATGCCGAAGGCTCTTGAAAACGAACATAAGAGTGGGTGAAAGGCCCACCCGGCGACGCTCCAGCCGGAAGCAACCGGGGCAGGCATGGAGGTGACGATATGTCTGAAGCCCCCGGATGACGGTCACGTAGGTGACCGTGCGAGCGTACAGGCCGTAACGTGAGTGAACGCTGAGCAATCCTCGAAAAGGACGATGTGCAGGCCGACCCGTTAACCCTTACGGGGAAGGTTGATATGGACGGGCGAGTTTGAGCGACGTTTGAGCCCGTCTGCTGCACCGGGGTAGTGGCGACAGCATGTACGCAAGGAAAGTGCACGCAACACGGGAAGCCCCATGGCGTGCCGAGGGATCGGCAACCGGACGCCCGCGAGGGATGGGACGGGCGCGATGGGGTGGCGGAGAGGCCCGTAGTACCGAGGAAGTCGGGTAATGCCGGTGGAGGGAAGGAGCCTCAGTTCAAGATGAACGCAACAAGTGGTGAGGGGCAGGAGATTGGGAAACCTATCAACTCGGCAAAAGCGTCCAGAAACTGCAGAAGGCGTTGCACGCGAAAGCGAAGGCAGAAGCTGGCTATGATCGTGCCCCGCGGGATGGTGTAACAGCGCGGATCCTTGGTAGAGGATCGGACTGGATCAGGCCGCCACGCCGGGCAGCTTGATGAGAGGATTGTCGCTGACTGGGGCGAGACTTTCAAGGCTCATGTATCGGCGTGATACGGCCCACTCGTCCTGCTGTTCGAGCATCAGGGCGCCGACGAGGCGGATCACGGCCGCATGATTGGGAAAGATGCCGACGACATCGGACCGTCTTTTGATCTCGCCGTTGAGGCGCTCGAGAGGATTCGTGCTGGAGATCTGGGGCCAATGGTCCTTCGGGAAGGCAGTATAGGCGAGGACATCTTCTCGTGCGGCGTCCATCATTTCGGCGAGTTTGGGAGCGCGGTCGCGTAAGGCGTCGGCAATTGTCTGCCACTGCTTATGGGCCTCCTGAGAGGTCTCCTGGGCAAAGATCGTCTTGATCATCGCTGTGACCGCAGGCCGCTGCTTGGTCGACACATGCGCGAGGGCATTGCGCATCCAGTGGATTCGGCAGCGCTGCAGGGTAGCATGGAAGACCTTGCTGGCGGCGGCGCGCAGCCCTTTGTGATCATCGGCGATGACAAGTTTGACGCCCCGCAGCCCGCGATCGGCGAGAGACCGCAAGAAGCCCTTCCAGAAGGTCTCCGCCTCGGTGGGGCCAGTGGCGACGCCCAACACCTCACGCCGGCCATCGGTGCTCACCCCGACAGCGATTATTGTCGCCGTCGACAGGATCCTGCCCCCCTGGCGGGATTTTATGTAGGTGGCATCGAGCCAGACGTACGGAAATTCGCCTTCTATCGGCCTGTTCAGGAAGGCGTTGACCCGCTCGTCGATCTCCTCGACCAGCCTGCTGACGGAGCTCTTGGAGATGCCTGTGAGGCCCATGGCCTTCACCAGATTATCGACCGAGCGGGTCGAGATGCCTTGTACATAGGCCTCCTGAATGACCGCGGTCAGCGCCTTCTCAGCGGTACGGCGGGGTTCAAGGAAGGACGGGAAATAGGACCCCTTGCGAAGGCGGGGAATCTCCAGATCAATATGGCCGGCCCTGGTTTCCCAGGAGCGCTCACGATAGCCGTTGCGCTGAACCTCCCGCACTGCGGGGTCTCGAGCACCATGGGGAGCGCCGGTCAGCGCCTGCACCTCAGCTTCCATCATCCTTTCAGCAGCGAAGGCCAACATCTCGCGTACGAGATCTGCGTCTGCGCCCTTTTCAACCAGCTCGATAAGCGCCATTCTGTCCGTGGTCATCGTCGTCTCCGATAGGTTCATTGGTTTCGCAACCCGAACTCTACCGAAGATCGGCGATGGCCGCCAAGACAGGGGCCATGTCATTGCTGGGGCTTGAGGCTCCGGTCGCTACGCTCCCTGCACCTCAAGCCCCACAATGACGCTGTTACACCATGCGATGGGACGCGGCCGCTGGCTATCGTTTCTACGCGCTGTACGACAAGATCAGCCGCGATGACATTCTGGCCCATGCCTATGCCCAGTGTCGCTCCAACAAGGGCGCGCCGGGCGTGGATGGACAGGATTTTGCGGACATCGAGGAATATGGCGCCGAGCGGTGGCTGGCGGAACTGGCGCTTGCGCTCAGGGAGGAGACGTACCGGCCGGAACCGATCAGACGTGTCTACATACCAAAAGCCAACGGCAAACTCAGGCCGCTGGGCATTTCCACCGTGCGGGACCGGGTCTGCATGACAGCAGCGATGCTGGTGCTTGAGCCGATCTTTGAAGCCGACCTCCCACCGGAGATCTATGCCTATCGTGCTGGGCGCAACGCCCAGCAGGCCGTGGTTGAGGTGGAAGAGCAGCTGTTCCGTGGCCGACCGGATGTCGTGGACGCCGACCTTGCCGACTATTTCGGCAGCATCCCCCACCTTGAACTGATGAAATCAGTGTCGCGTCGGATCGTCGATCCGCGTGTGCTGCATCTAATCAAGTCCTGGCTGGAATGCGCTGTCGAGGAAACGGACGACAAGGGCCGGAAGAAGCGAACGACGCAGGTGCGGGACCGGCGGCGCGGCATTCCGCAAGGTTCACCCATCTCACCGCTGCTGGCGAATATCTACATGCGCCGGTTCGTGCTGGGATGGCGGAAGCTTGGCCTTGGGAAACGCCTCGGCTCGCGGCTCATCACCTATGCTGACGACCTCGTGATCCTGTGTGAGAAGGGCAAGGCGGAAGCCGCGCTCGATCATATGCGGCAACTCATGGAGAAGCTGAAGCTGACGGTGAATGAGGACAAGACGCGCATTTGCAAGGTGCCGGAAGAGACGTTCGACTTTCTGGGATACACGTTCGGTCGGATGTACTCCGCGAAAACCGGCAAAGCCTACATGGGCTACCGGCCATCAAAGAAAAGCATACAGCGCGTGGTCGCAACGATCCACGAGCTTACGGACCGAGCGCGTACATGGCAGGATACCACATATCTGGTGGCCAAGATGAACCGGGTGCTGCGCGGATGGGCCAACTACTTCTCGGTTGGCACTACGAGCAGAGCATATCGGGCCGTCGACAGCTACGCAGTGGTGCGGTTGCGTCGGTGGCTGCGCGCCAAATACAAGACCAGACGACGGCGAGAGGGAGCCTATCACGACCCTGAGCTATACGAGTGCCGCGCGACAATCAGGATGAGAGAGCAGCGTCAATCAAGATGAGAATCGCCACCTGCTGATCCGGCGTAGGGCGTAGCCCGGAGCCGGATCAGCAGGTGGCGATGGCGCCCTTTTTCGGGGGCGTTTCTGATGGTTGCGGCCGGTCAGGTACTTTGAGGCATAACTTCGCGAGAGGGGATGCCGCGGATGCCGGGCCGCCACGTCAACGATCATCAGATGAGGCTCTACATGAAGCTCCGACATACCCATGCCGTTCCGGTGGCTGCGGCCAAGGCCGGTATCAGCACGGCGACAGCATATCGCATCGAGGGAGACCCTCGGCTTCCATCGCAGAGGCAGGCGCAGCGAGAGCGGCGGCGACCAGACCCATTAGCCGGGATATTCGAGGAAGAGGTCGTGCCCTTGCTCCAGGCGGCGCCTGGTATCCGGGTGGTTGCCATTTTCGAAGAGATGCTGCGCCGACATCCCGATCTCGATGCGGGCATCCGGCGAACATTGGAACGACGTATCCGGGCGTGGCGAGCGATCCACGGCCCCGAACAGGAGGTAATCTTCCGACAGACGCATGAGCCAGGGCGGCTCGGCCTGTCGGACTTCACCGAGATGAAGGATGAGGAGGTGACGGTCGCTGGTGTGCCGCTCCATCACCGCCTCTACCATTTCCGACTGTTGTGGTCGGGCTTCGAACACGCCCATGTGATCCTGGGCGGCGAGAGCTATGTTGCCCTTGCCGAGGGGCTGCAAAATGCGCTGTGGGCGGTCGGTGGCGCCCCGACCGAGCATCGCAGCGACAGCCTGTCGGCCGCGTTCCGTAACCTGGACGCCGATGCCCGGCAGGATCTGACTTTGCGCTATGACGCCCTGTGTGAACATTATGGCATGACGCCGACGCGCAATAACCGCGGCGTTGCCCATGAGAATGGGGGGATCGAAAGTCCGCACGGGCATCTGAAGGCGGCGATAAAGGACGCGCTGCTGATGCGCGGATCGCGGGACTTCGATGATCTGGCGAGCTACCGGCACTTCATTGACGAGATCGTCAGCCGCAAGAACCGTCGCAACGGCCCGCGCATCGACGCCGAGCGCGCGGCACTGCAGCCGTTGCCTGACGCCCGCACCAGCGATTATGTGGAGAAAGTCGTCACGATCACCTCGTCCAGCAGCTTCACCCTTCGCAAGGTGTTCTACACCGTACCCTCACGGCTGATCGGGCACCGGATACGGGTTCGGCTTTACGACGATCGGCTCGACCTCTTCGTCGGCGGCACGCACCTGATGACGCTGCAGCGGGGACGATCCCTCAACAACGGCGCGCACGGCCATGTGGCCGATTATCGTCACGTCATCCATAGCCTGCGGCGCAAACCCATGGCGCTTCTCAAGCTGGTCTATCGTGACCAGTTGTTCCCACGAGAGGCCTATCGACAGACCTTCGATCGGCTCATCACCGCGTTGCCCGATCGGGTCGCTTGCCGGCAAATGGTCGAACTGCTGGCCATGGCGCATGAGCGGGCCTGCGAAGCCGAACTCGCAGAACTGCTGGCCGCCGACATAGCCGCCGACCGCCTGCCTGATATGGATGCCTTGCGGAAACGCTTTGCACCCGATCCAGCAGCGCTTCCCGATGTCGTTGTGGAACTGGTCCCCCTTGCCATCTACGATGATCTTCTGACGGGAGAAGCCGCATGAGCCGGAGTGCACCCGCTATCGACGCCCAGCGGCTCAGCCTTATCCTCAACGATCTGCGCCTGCCGGCGATTAAACTGATCTGGTCCGACTTCACCACGCGGGCCGACAAGGAAGGCTGGCCCGGCGCCCGGCTGCTTGCGGCGCTTGCCGAGCATGAGATCGCCGAACGGGATCGCCGCCGCGTCGAAAGGCATCTGGGCGAAGCCCGCCTGCCACCGGGCAAGACCCTCGACAGCTTCGCCTTCGATGCGGTGCCGATGATCTCGCGCGCGCAGGTCACGGCGCTGTGTTCGGGCGATGGCTGGCTGGAAAAAGGCGCTAATCTCATTCTCTTCGGTCCGCCGGGTGGCGGCAAAACTCATCTGGCGGCCGCAATCGGCCTGGCGTTGATCGAAAATGGCTGGCGCGTCCTGTTCGCCCGCACCTCCGATCTGGTCCAGAAACTCCAGGTCGCGCGCCGCGAACTCGCGTTGGAGGCCGCGATCGCCAAGCTCGACAAATATCATCTGCTGGTGCTCGATGATCTCGCATATGTGACCAAGGATCAGGCCGAAACATCCGTCCTGTTCGAGCTGATCAGCGCCCGGTACGAGCGCCGTTCCACGCTCATCACCGCCAACCAGCCTTTTGGCGAATGGAACCGGGTCTTCCCGGATCCCGCCATGACGCTCGCCGCTGTGGACCGCCTTGTTCACCATGCGACGATCTTCGAGATGAATGTCGAAAGCTATCGCCGCCGTTCCGCGATCCAGCGTCAATCACGCGCTGGCCGGCCACCGACCTTTGCGACAATCAAGTCGACCGAGGAAATGTCGCGCGCCGACAATCAGACCTCCGAGTAGCGCTTGCCAGCGTCAATCAAAGCAGGCACCACATGAACACCGCGACGATCAGTTCTCATCCTGATTGACGCAAGCTTCTCACCCAGATCGTCGCGCTATAATACGAGCGCTTCGGCCTCGTGCGTCTGGCTAACGTGGCCGCGGCCCGCCGTGGGTGAAGGCGTGATGTCTTGTCCGAGAGCCGGATGCGGGAGATCTGCACGTCCGGTTCGATGAGCAGGGAGTGGAAACGGACCGTCTGGCAAGCCCCACAGGCGCGCCGCACGACACCGCGCCACTTCCTGACTCTACCGGAATTGCTGGCCGGCGGCCATCGTCAAAGTCCTTGCGCTCCCATATCGCGCGGAAAAACCGCTGCCAGATGATCGATCAGCGCGCGGACGGCTGGCGGCAGGCCCCTGCGTGTTGTGAAGACCAGATGCACGATCCCTTGCAGGCTGCGCCAGTCGGGCAGGATATGGACGAGCCTGCCGGCAAGTAGGGCCTCGCGACAGACGTGATCGGGCAGGATCGCAATTCCCAGACCGTCGATGGCGGCGTTGCGCACTGCGGCCATGTCCGTGCAGCCCATGCGGGGTTCGATCCGGACGACATGCTTGCGTCCGTCCTGAGCCTCCAGATGCCATTCGAGATCGTCCGCCGCGTCATGAGTCGCCAGCGCTGGGAGGAAGGCCAATTGCTCGATGCTGCTCACCTGGTTTGCCATGCCAGGGCTGGCGACGAGGATGCGGGTCGATGTCCCCAGCGATCGCATCGTCAGCGCGGCGTCGCTGGTGAGGCTTGCGCGCACGCGCAGGGCGAGGTCGATCCGTTCCTCGATCAGGTCGATGGCGCGATCCGTCGCGACAAGTTGGAGCCTCACCTTGGGATAAAGGGCAAGGAAGGAAGAGATCAGGCCGGATATGGCCTCGATCATGCCCGTCGGGCAGCTGAAGCGGATGCGGCCATGCGGTTCGGCCCGCGCCTGCATGACCAGCGCCTCCGCCTGCTCCGCCTCGACCAGCATGGCGCGGCATCGCTCGTAAAAGGCCTGACCGGTGTCGGTCACGCGAAAGCGCCGGCTGGATCGCTCGATCAGCCGCAAGCCAAGGCGCTCCTCCAGTCCCGCGATGCGCCGACTGAGTTTCGACTTGGGTTCGCGCAGGGCGCGGCCCGCCGCAGCAAAACCGCCATGCGCTACCACCTCCGCAAAATAGGCATAGTCGTTGAGATCGGTTCGCATCATCGTTCCTCCAGTGGAACGCTAAGTGCCATAATTGGCGTCTACACGCACCATCGTTCTCGCCGCATTTACGAAGGGCACCGGTGCTTCGCCGGAACTTCAAAGGAGACAGACGATGACGAACAAGTTCGACAACAAGGTGGTGGTAGTGACCGGCGGCACCAGCGGCATCGGCCTCGCTACCGCAAGGGCCTTCGCGGCAGAAGGCGCTTCGGTGTTCATCACCGGCCGCCGCCAGGACGCCCTGGATGCGGCGGTCAAGCAGATTGGCGGCCGGGTGACGGGCGTGCGCGGCGACATGGCGCAACTGGCCGACATCGACCGGCTCTACGATGCCGTCCAGCAGCAGCACAGCCAGATCGACGTGGTCTTCGCCAATGCGGGCGGCGGCGAGATGGCGCCCCTCGGTTCGATCACCGAGGAGCATTATCAGGCCACCTTCGACACCAATGTGAAGGGCGTCCTCTTCACGGTACAGAAGGCGCTGCCGCTCCTGAAGGACGGCGCCTCGGTAATCCTGACGAGTTCAACCACCAGTGTTTCGGGTACGCCGGCCTTCAGCGTCTACTCGGCGACCAAAGCGGCGGTCCGCAACTTCGCGCGCAATTGGATCCTCGACCTCAAGGACCGGCATATTCGAGTGAATGCGATTAGTCCCGGCGTGACGGATACTGCAGGCCTCGACCATCTGTTCGGCGGCGGCGATCAGGCCGAGGGCACGAAGGATTATCTGGCCAGCCTGATCCCCGCCGGCCGCATCGGCCAGCCAGAGGAAATTGCGAAAGCGGTGCTGTTCCTCGCCTCGGATGATGCCAGCTTCGTCAACGGCGTTGAACTGTTCGTCGATGGCGGGCAGGTCCAGATCTGAGGTTGGTACCTCGAGAGCCGGATGGTATGACTGTGCAGCAGACTATCCGGCTCTCGATCAACGCAGTGGAAGACGGAAAACCGGACTGACCGCACTTGGGAACAATACATGGGCTGCTGGACGGCTGCGATGGGGCGTTGGCCATCGGACTTGCGTCACAAGCGATTAAGGCAGGGCGGCGCTGTGTAGCCGCGCGGCGCATTACTACCAGTCGAAGCGGAGCGATCCGACCACCGTCCGGGGGCCGCCGTAATAGCAGCTGTTAAGGAAGGGGCAGGCGCTGATATAGGTCTTGTCGAACAGATTGGCGGCGTTGATCGACGCGCTCCAGCCCTTGAGGCCCAGCTTCGACAGGTCATAGCCCAGCATCGCATCGACCAGCGCGAAGCTTTCGGTATGGAAGCGCTGGAAGGTCGTCACGCCGCTGATGACCGCATAGTTGGTGGTGCCGTCCGATCCGCTGACATAGCGCACGCCCGCTCCGAAGCTGAGGCCGGACAGGGCGCCTGCGGCGTTATTCGCCTTACCGAAATCATAGGAGAGGAAGGTCGATGCGTTCCATTTCGGCGTGCCCAGTTGACGCGTGCCGGTAGTCGTCGGCGTGCCGCTGTTTGTCGCGGTCGCGGCGATTGCCGGGGTTCCTTCGGTTATGACCGCGTCGGTATAGCTAGCGGTCGCGACGATGTCGAAACCGGGGATCACTTCGCCGCGCCCTTCGAACTCGCCGCCGCGCACCCGCGTCTCCCCGATCTGGACTGTGGCGTTGGCAGGGATGCCGCCGGTTCCCGCGCGTGGATCAGAAACGGGATTGCCCTGCCGTTTGAGCTGATAGATCGACGCGGTGAACATCGCATTGATCCCCTTGGGCTGATATTTCAGACCCGCCTCATATTGATGGCCGGTGATCGGCACGAAGGGCGCAGTTTCGGTCGCCGTTACATAGCTGGTGCCCGCCTGCGGTTCGAAGGATTCCGAATAGCTGACATAGGGAGACAGGCCGAATTCGAACTCGTACAGCGCCCCCAGACGCATGGTGAAGGCGCTCTGCACCAGCTTCGTCACCGGCGCGGCGCGGGCGGCGGCGGTTGTCGGGTTGAGGTTGAGCGAGGTCTGCTCATACCAGTCCTGACGGCCGCTGGCGATCAACTGCAACCGGCCGATCGCCATCTGATCCTGGAAATAGACGCCCAGCTGATCGCGCTTGCCATAGGTGTTGGTGTAGCTGGCGGACAGAATTTTCAGGTCGAAGCTCGGCAACGTACCGCCATAGACCGGCGCGAACAGGCTGAGATTGGGTATGCTGGTTAGCGGATTGCTGGTCACGCCGCTGTTGAATTGCTGCACATTCTCGCCGGTGATGCGCTGATAGTCGACGCCGACCAGCAAGCTATGCTGGATGAAGCCGGTCGCGAACTTCGCGTTCAGATGATTGTCCATCGTCAGCGTATTGAAATCTTCATCCGCGCCGCCGCCGCCGCGCACGATGGTCGAATAGTCGCTGTTGCGGTTGGTGCCGGTGCCGGTCGTGGCGAAGCCCGAAGTATAAATCTGGCGGTAGGACAGCTTGTTGCTCTGGTAGCGGAAATTCGATGCGAAGCTCAGATGCTCGTCGAAATCGTGGCGGAAAAAGGCCGCGATCGACTTCGCCTTATGGTCGTAGCGCTCATAGCCCGGATCGCCGGTATTCATGTTGCGCGGCAGCGTGCCAAAAGGGTTGGGCAGCACAGTGCCAGCAGCAGGCGTGCCCGAATAGCCGCCGCCATGGGGCGTATGTTGATAGGTGGCGACCAGGGTCAGGCTGGTCGCATCGTCCGGGGAGAAGGTCAGCATCGGGCTGACGTGCCAGCGCTCGCTGAAAGTGCCCTGCGCCAGATTGTCCCCCTTCTGCCAGCCTGCGACCAGACGGGCCCTCAGTCGTCCTTCGGCATCGAGCAGCTGATTGACGTCTCCCGCGAAGCGGAACGTGTCATAATTGCCGATCTGCCCTTCGAACCGGCCGAAAGTGGTCGCTTCGGGCATCTTGCTGGTCAAATTGACCAGGCCGCCGGGTGTGGAATTGCCATAGAGAACGGAGGCGGGGCCCTTCACCACGTCGATATGGTCGATGCGGTTGAAATCGATCTGCGGCGTGGAATAGGGGCCTGCGATCAGGCGCATGCCGTCCAGAAAGACGCCGGGGGAAAAACCGCGCAGCACCAACTGGTCGTAACGGGTCGCCAGTGCGCCGCGCTGGTTGGTCGATACGCCCGCGACATAGCCCAGCGCCTCGTTGATCGACAGCGCGTTGCGGCGGGTCAGTTCTTCCCGGTCGATGATGGTGATGCTCTGCGGGGTGGCGATCAGCGGCGTATCCGTCTTGGTTCCGGTGCTCGCCTTGCTGTCGTTGATGCCGGTGACGATGATGGTGTCGGCATTAGCTTCGGCGGACTCCTCCGCATTGGCGAGGCCGGACGCCAGCAACTGAGCCACGGCCGTCGCTGCCAGCAACGCGGCCCGCTGATGATATCGCATGTATCCCCCTCTTGATTGCGAATGATAATGATTCGCGATTGCCTCTAGAGTCATGTCTCGCCATGCGCAAGCGCACAAGTCACAGGGGACCGGCGTGAACAGCCAAAGCCTATTACCGTCTTTTCTGTCGTCGCGTTGCGCCTGGCGCATGACGGCCCGCTGCGTCACGGCGCTGGTTGGGGGCTATGCGGCGGCGGCAGGCCTTGCTTCGCTGGGCAGCCGCCTGCTGCCGATCGCACGGGTCGAAGCGACGCTCTGGGGTATGATCCTGTCTTTTCTGATCTTCGCTTCGCTGGGTCTGTGGACCTTTCATGAGCAGCGTCTGTGGAAGGTCGCGCGGGTCATCTGGGGCAGCGCGCTGCTGTCCGTCGGGATCGTCATGGCGATGGGGATACGGCCATGAGCAAAGCCGTTTTGGACGAAAAGGGTCTGCGCCAGTCGATGGCGTGGCGGCAATGCCGGGGTTCGGAACGAGGACGCAGGGTCCTCGCGAGCAAAGTCTTAACTTCACCCGGCCCGCCGATGATCTCTTCCTGCTTGTGTTTCTTCTTCGGTATTCAATGTCGTGCCCCTCAGCGGAGACAGAGATCGTGTCGCTAAGCCACAAGGCACTTGCGATTGTGCCGGATCGCCGCTGTTTCCTGGCGGAATGCTGCCCATTTAATATCGGCAAACAGGCGGGCGGATGAGTTGCCCGTCGGGAGGTCATGAAAAAGCCCCCAGCTGATGCTGGGGGCCAAGGTTCAGGGGTCAGCGGCATGGGGAGGGGGAGGAACCGCTGACCAGGACGGATTAACCCTCGCGTGCGTCCCGCGAATTTCAGAATATGTCCGAAGCCCTATTCTAGAAGGGACCTGGGGAAATCCTGGAGCCGTGGGATGCACCGATATCTCCTGGCTCAGAAATCCAGCCAGTCGTCTGCGGTGGCGCGCGCGCTCAGCGGCTTGGGCGCGCTGTTTGCGGCAGGCGCGAAGCTGACCGGGGCAGGGCGGTTGGCGGACGCGGCCGCGCGTCCCGGATTGTCGCCGATGCTGAACATGGAAGCGCGATCGGCCAGTGCGGTCACCTCGCTGCTCAGGTTGCGTGCGGCGGCCGATGTTTGCTCAACCATAGCGGCATTTTGCTGCGTGGCCTGATCCATCGTTCCAATGGCGGCGCTGATCTGAGTGATGGTCGAGGACTGAGCCTGGTTGTCGGTAGCGATGTCGCTCAGCAGCGTATGGACCTCGGACACATCGGCAGAGATATTCTGCAGCGCGCCGTCGACCTTTTGGACTGCACCGACGGCGGTGCCGATGTCGGTCTGGGTTGCGGTCAGCTGCTCACGGGCACGCTTTGCTTCTTCCTCGGAGCGCATGGCAAGTGCGGACACGAGGTCAGCCACCACCGCGAAGCCACGACCCGCATCGCCGGCACGGCCCGCCTCGACGGCGGCGTTCATGGCCAGAACGCGCGTCTGGAAAGCGATCTTGTCCAGGCCCTCGATCACGCTGTCGATACCCTTGGCGCTTTCGCTGACCCGGCCCATGGCTTGCACTGCCTCGTCGGCGATGCTGCGGCCCGAATCGACCACCGCCATGGCGCCATCAGCGCGCTGTACGGTGCGGCTGGCAGCGGCTGCAGTGGCGCGCAACCGGCCGTCCATCTGCGTGATCGCCGCAGACGTTTCTTCCAAGCTCGCGGCATTGCTTTCGGTGCGACGCGCCAGATCCTCTGATGCCTGGGCGATTTCGCCCGATCCGGTGCGGATGGCGACAGCGCTTTCGGCGACGGCTCCGATCAGTTCGCGTAGCGAGCCGAGCGCGGCATTGAAATTGGTTTTGAGTTCGGCATAGGCTGGTGGGAAATCAGCGTTGATCGTGCGGCTCAGATCACCCTCGGTCATCGCCGAGAGGCTGTCGCGAAGGGCCGTGGTTACGATGCGCTGTTCGGCTGCAGCGCGCGAGTCGGCTTCCGCTCGGGCTTCGGCAGCCGCCCGGAAATGGTCGAGCGCACCGGCAATGTCGCCGATCTCGTCTTTGCGATCGCGATAGGGAATGTCGGCCTTGCCACCTTCGGCCAGGGTGGTTGTGACGGACGCGATGCGCGACATGGGCAGCGCGACAGAGCGGTTGATGACGAACCAGATTGCTGCGATGCCGGCCAGGCTCGCCAGTGCTAGCAGAACGGACAGCATGATAGCGGAGGCAGCGGTCGCCGACCCTGCTTCGGCCGCCTTGCTGGATCGTGCGCGCGACATGTCGATCAGCTTCTCGGTCTGGTCGATGACCGCGCGCGAGCGCGTCTTGCCCTCATCCTTTATGAGCGCCATGGCTCCGGCCAGATCCCCGTCGGTGCGCAGGGCGAAGATATCCTCGTTGGTCTGGTTCAGGTCGGCGACCTTCTGACGCAGCGAGTCGACTTCCGCCTTGAAATCGTCGCCCGCAACCTGTGCGTAGGCTTCGATGGACTTGGCGAGCTTGTCAGCGCCCTTGTCGAGCCGTTCGCGCAGGTTGGCTTCTTCCTTCCCGTCCACCGCGTTGTAGTAGCTATAGACGACGATCCGCTGTTCCTTGACATTGCCCATGATGTCGGTGAGGCCGGACATGCCGGCCAGACCGCGGCTGAGATGCCGCTGCGCGACTGCGTCGAGTTCCTTGGTCGAATAATAGCCGTTGAAGCCGACCACGCAGAGGAGGAGGCCGAGAAGTGAGAAGGCGGCGAGCAGCTTTTTGGGCAGCCGCCAATTATCGAGAATTGCAATCATATCCATTCCATTTCCAGATGGTTGATCAGTCGTGCGCAGCCGGGATCCGATCAGCGGCGCGAGGCGGAAGAGAGGCTGCCCAAGGGGGGCGTGGCGCGAAAAAGGCCGGGATGGCGAACCATCCCGGCCTCCCGGACGATCGGCCCTTCTGTCTTGGGGGGCGGAAGGGCCGGCTGGACCTTAACGGAACAGCGACAGGATCGTCTGCGGCGCCTGGTTGGCGATCGACAGGGCCTGGACGCCCAGCTGCTGCTGGACCTGCAGGGCCTGAAGGTTCGCCGATTCCTTCGCCAGGTCGGCGTCGACGAGATTGCCGATACCGGCGGTCACCACATCGGACAGCTTGCTGGTGAAGCTCTGCTGACCTTCGATCTTGCGCGAAGCCGCGCCGAGATCGCTCAGGCTGGTGTTGACGGTCGAGATCACGGTATCGATCGTTGCGACCATCGCTTCGGCGTTGGCCTGGCTGCTGACGTCCGACGCGTCGATGACGTCATAGACAGCCGTGTCGAACGACTGGTTGGCGACGTCCAGCGTGTCGGTACCGGTCGCGACCTTCAGCGACTGGAGGGCGGCGACCGAGGTCGTGCCCGTGAAGGCGGAGTCGAGCAGGTTGGTGTTGTTGAATTCCGACGATTCGATGATCGTGCTGATCTGTTCCTTCAGCGCGGTGAAGTCCTTGTCGATAGCGGTGCGGCTATCGGCGTCGAGGCCGGCGTCCGCCGCCTCATAGGCCTTCGACTTCATCTGGTTCAGAAGATCGGAAATCTGTTCGGCACCAGCGATCGCGGTGTCGGTCACGCTCTTCGCATTGTTGAGCGAGGAGGTCACCGCGCTCAGGCCGCCCAGGTCGCCCCGGAGAGTCTGTGCGATCGTGTATTTCGCCGAGTCATCCTTGGTCGAGCTGACAGCCAGACCGGTGTTGATACGGCTTTGCGTGACATCCATCTTGTTGTTGGTCGCGTTCAGGCTCTGAAGAGCCGCCATTGCACCAGCATTGGTGTTAACCGAAAACGCCATTTCTTCATTCCTTCTAGAATAAAAAGGCCGACTTCTGCGGCCTGTGGCAGGAGAGCGCTGCCACCCGCATGACCCAATTTCTGCGGGTCATGCTTCATTCTAGGAAGGGATTTGGTTCGGCCGTTCCCCGCAGCGATTTTTATTTCTCGCAGTCCTGCGCGGGAACGAAAAGGCCCGCATCCACTGGATGCGGGCCCAGGCAAGGTTTCCCGCGCTGGCACGCGGGAAGGTGGGGCGAGGCTCAGAAGGGAAAAAGCGCGTCGTAGATCTGCTGGCCCCAGCGCGCCTGCTGGGCATCGGTCAACTGGCCGCGACCGCCATAGCTGATCCGCGCCTCGGCGATCTGGCTGTGACGGATGCTGTTGTCGCGGGCGATGTCCTCGGGCCGGATGGTTCCGGTGACGATCAACTCGCGCAACTCATAATTGACGCGAACCTCCTGTCGCCCCCGGATCAGCAAATTGCCGTTGGGCAACACATCGACCACGGAGGCCGCCATGGTCATGTTGATCTGTTCGTTGCGCGACGTCCTGCCCGTACCGATCGCGCTAGAAGCGGAACTTGTATCCACCAGCTCGCCGGGATCGGGATTGCCGGGCAGGATCTTGCCGATCTGGCTCTCCAGCCCGAGTAGCCCGGCGATGCCGCCGGTTTCGCTGCCGGTGCGGGTCCGTGTCGTGCTGTTGTCCACGCTCGCGCTGTCGGCGATATTGATCCGGATGGTGACGATGTCGCCGACGCGAGATGCACGCTGGTCGCGGAAAAAGGCCCCCGCGCCGGTGCGGAAGAGCGATGCGCCCGTCGGGGCAGTCTCGGCCGGGGAGCTGGCCCCGGCGCGGCCCGCCGCCGCCTGGTTGCCGATAGAAGGGATGATATGCGGTGCGACCGGCGTCTCCGCTTCACTCATGCGCGGCGGTTTCCCGACATTGTTGAGTCGGCCGACTGCGCCGCAGCCCGATAACATCGACGCGGCAAGGATGGTGGGCAGGAGATATTTCATCGGAACTGGCTCCCTCATGGCAGGATGACGCGCACCTGACCGGGCCGGTCGGCCACTGCATCAAGCGTCCGGTTGGTGCTGAGGTTGACAACGCGCACGGCCTCGCCTTGGGCGGCGTCGCCCAAGGCACGGCCGCCGGCGGTGATACGCAGCGCACCCGACGACAGCGCAATCGTCACGGCCTCGCCCCGTCGGACGATGCGTGGCGCGGCGATATCCTTGGCGCGCACCGGGCTGCCGGCGGACAGGCGACGTGTTGCCTCCTGCCCGGCGGCTTCTTGGGACGGCGTGGCGCCGCGCGCCGCCGCGGGTGGCAGGGGGGCGCTAGTGAAGTCCGCTGCGCCCAGCCTTTCTCCCTTTTCGACCGTCCGGGCGAGGACGGGCGTATCGATCGTGGTTAAGGGCGCGAGTGCCGCTGTCGCGAGCAGGACGAGATGCGCGATCATCAGCGCAGCTGCGTCGAGGTGGCAAGCATTTCGTCGGCCGCTTTCACCACGCGGCTGTTCATCTCATAGGCGCGCTGTGCGGTAATGAGAGAAGTGATCTCCGACACCGGATTGACGTTGGAGGCTTCGACAAACCCCTGGGTCAGCGTGCCGAAGGACGGCTCGCCGGGCGTCGACACGGTGGGCTGTCCGGATGCGCCGGTTTCGAGGAACAGATTGGACCCGACCGCTTCCAGTCCCGCTTCATTGATGAAGGTCGCCAGTTCGAGCTGACCCACGGTCTGCAATTCGGTCTGCCCGGCGATCTTGACCTGCACCTCGCCGGTCTTGGACACGATTACGTCCAGCGCCCCTTGCGGGATGGTGATGTCGGGCTGCACGCGATAGCCCTCGCTCGTCACCAGTTCGCCCTGGTCGGACAGCTGGAATGAGCCGGCGCGGGTATAGGCCATGTCGCCGGACGGCATCATGATCTGGAAATAGCCCGGGCCGTCGATCGCCATGTCGTAGCGGTTGCCGGTGTTGGTCAGCGCGCCCTGTTCGGTGATGCGATAGACGCCGCCGGTGCGCACGCCCGCGCCGATCTGGATGCCGGAAGGCACCTTGGTCCCGTCCGCGCTGGTCGCCGCTCCTGGGCGCGCCACCTGCTGGTAGAGAAGATCCTGGAACTCGGCCCGCTGTCGTTTGAAGGCCGTGGTGTTCATATTGGCGATATTGTTGGAAATGACGTCGACATTGGTCTGTTGGGCCAACATGCCGGTGGATGCGATGGAAAGCGAACGCATGAAAACTCCTTTACGGAAAATGGTAGGGGGTTAGGGTCAGTTAATCCGGCCGAGGCGGTTTATGGCCTGCTGGCGCATGTCGGCCATGTCCTCGCTCATGCGCTGGCTGGTCTGGTAGGCGCGCAGGATGTCGACCATGTTCGTCGTCTCGACGATGGGCTCGACATTGGAGGCTTCGACACCACCGCTGCGCAGCTTCGTCTGGGCGGCGGTCATCAGTCGACCGCCGGTGCCGCTCAGCATCCCGTCGCCCCGCACATCGAGCATGTTCTCGTCGGCAAAGCTCGTGACGGCCAGGCGTCCGACCGGATTGTCGCCAGCCATCACCGACCCGTCCTGTGCGATGGTGACGTTACGCATCTGGTCCGGCGGCACGTTGATGGGACGGCCATTCTCGTCGAGCAGCCTTTGCCCGCCCGAAGTCGCCAGGTCGCCATTCTCCAGCATCTTGACGAAGCCGGCCCGCGTATAGGCGGTGGTGCCGTCGGCGCTTTCGACGTTCAGATAGCCCGGCCCCTCGATCATCACGTCCAGCGGGTTGCCGGTCGCCTGGAAGCTGCCCTGCTTGGTGTCGTGGATGGCGCCGAAATCCAGCACGAAACTGGTTTTGCGGGCATCCTCGATAGGGGCCTGCTTCACCTCCTCCACATATTCGTGGAACAGCGCCTGTTCGCGCTTGAAGCCGACCGTATTGGCGTTGGCGATATTGTTCGCCGTAATGTCCATCTGCCGGCGCAGGGCTTGCTCATGGCTAAGCAGAACGAAGGAGGAAACGTCCATTCCGGGCACCTTGTTCAAAAAGATGACGATAATTGCCGCTAGGCAGAAATTGCCGTGCGTCCCTCCTATAATAGAGGCGTGAACGCCAAAGCGGACGCGGACAGCGATAATCGATGGTCCGGCCCGCGCTTCAAGGGGAATGAAAGTGGCGAGTGATGCGATCATTGACGTGACGCCGATAGAGGTGCGCAAGGAAGAGCCGAAAAACCGCAAGAAACTGCTTATCATCGGGGCGGGCGCGGCGTTGCTGCTGGCGCTGGCGGGCGGTGGCGCCTGGTGGATGCTGCGCGACCAGGATGGCGAGCGGGCAGTTGAGGCGCCCGCTGCATCGGCGGAAGCCGATGGCGCATCCTATATAGAAGTGCAGCCGATCATCGTGAATCTCCGCAGCGGCGATGGGCAGGCGCGCTTCCTGAAGCTGCGTTTCATCCTGGTCGCTGCCGATGCGGGTAAGGTGGAGAGCATCAAGGAGCGTCTGCCCGTGGTGCTGGATGCGCTGCAACCCTTTTTGCGGGAGCTGCGCCCGGACGATCTGGCCGGCTCCGCGGCGGTGTTCCGCATCAAGGAAGAGATGATGGCCCGCGCGACCCAAGCGCTGGGCGCGGGTACCGTGCGCGACGTCCTGATCCAGGATCTGGTGCAGCAATGAGCGACGATTTCGACGATTTCGTCCTTCCCGACCCACCCAAGATGGTGCCGGGCGAAGGCGACACATTCGACCAGGCGGGCATCGACGCGCTGTTCGGCTTCTGCGACGCCGTGCCGCAACAGCCCAAGAGCGGTCTGAAAGCCGTCATCGAGTCTAATGTCATCAGCTATGAACGGCTGCCGATGCTGGAGGTCGTGTGCGAACGCATGGTCCGCACCTTTGCCACCTCGATGCGCAACCTCACCTCCGACGCGATCGACGTCAGCTTGGAAGAGATCACCTCGACGCGGTTCGGCGAGTTCATGAACCACGTCGCCCTGCCCGCCATGTTCGGCGTGTTCAAGGTGCGAGAGTGGGAGAATTTCGGTGTCGTAACGGTCGACAGCGGCCTGATCTACGCGGTGGTGGATGCCTTGCTCGGCGGCCGTCGCGGCAACGCGCCGATGCGGGTCGAAGGGCGCGCCTTCACCACCATCGAAACCCAACTGGTCTGGAAGATGGTCGAACTGGCGCTGGAGGAGCTGTCCTCCTCCTTCGAGGCCGTCGAGCCGGTGACGATGGCGCTGGAGCGGATCGAGGCCAGCCCACGCTTCGCCGCCATCGCCGGCCCCAGCAACATCACTGCGGTCGCGACCTTCCGCGTCGATATGGAGGGACGCGGCGGCAAGTTCAGCATCCTCCTGCCCTATGCCACGCTGGAGCCGGTGCGCGCCAAGCTGCTGCAACGTTTCATGGGCGAAAAGCTCGGCCGCGACCGCATGTGGGAGGCGCATATGGCAAGCGAACTCACCAGCACCGCCGTGACCGTCGACGTGGTGCTGGGCGAAAAGCAGATGCCGCTGCGCGAAGTGACGGGCCTCAAGGTCGGGCAGACCATCGCCCTTAACCGCAGCCCGGACGATGCGCTTCAGGTCCAGTGCGGCGGCGTGCCGCTCGGCCAGGCGCATATCGGCCAGCGTTCCCAAAATATCGCCATCCGCATGGCAACCGACATCTCGAAAGGATTTCCCAGATGAGCCTCGCGACTTTCAGCAATGCGATCCTGATGCTGCTGTGCATGGCCGTGATCGTACAGACTTTGCGCCTGAGCAGGAGCGTGCGCGAACTGCGTTCCTCCGCGCTTCATGACAGCGTGGCGCAGCTTGAGCGAGCGACCGGGCAGGCCAGGGCGGTGCTGGGTGAACTGAAGATGATGCTCGCCACCGAGGTGGTGGCGCAGAGCCGCGCGGCTGCCAGCAGCGAAGCGTTGCGCGACGAATTGTCGGTGATGGTCGGGATCGGCAATGCCGTGGCCGAACGGATATTGGAGGCCGTAGCCGCGCAGAATGAAGCAAAGGCGGCTGAACCTGCCAAGCCGGCCCGGCGTCAGGGATCGCGCAAGGCGCGGTCGCGCACCGCGTCCGGCAAGGGGAAGCAGCCCACCAATCTCGTCCTCCTGCCATCGGTGACGGCGGATACGCGCGTTGCGGGGCACGCATGATGGCGATCCGGACGGTAGCGCCGCCCCAGGGGAATGGCCTGCTGCAATTTGCGCTCCGGCCGTCCACCTTGCTGCTCGGCGCGGCGGGGGTAGGGGTCATCGCCAACGCCCTGGCGCTCGCCGCGCCGCTGGGGGCGGATGGCGAGGTCGCGACGCGGCTCGGCGTATCGCTCCAGGACAGCATGACGCAACGCGATCGCGCGCTAGCGGCGGAAAAGCGCAAGCTGGACATGCGGGAGCAGGCGGCCAAGGCCGGCGAGGCGCGGCTGGCGGCGGAGATGCGGGCGCGGCAGGAGCAGGCCGACGCCGCGGGCGCGCAGGCGGGGGCGGCAACTCCGCCCAGCCAGCCCTATGACGATCTGGCCCGCATCTACCAGACGATGAAGCCCGCCCGCGCCGCGCCGATCTTCGAGAAGCTGGACCTGGAGGTGCAGACGCAGGTGGCCCGGCGGATGCGGGAACGATCGACCGCGCTGCTGATGGCGGCGATGAGTCCCAACGCGGCGGCGGAACTCACCATGTCTCTGGCGGGGCGCAAGGTGATCCAGCAGCGGCCCCCGCTGGCAGGGCGGGGGCCAGCGCCTTCGCGCCGCGCGCCGCCCGCCGCCGGGAAATAGACAAGGCAAAAGGCCGCTCTCGACAAGGAGAGCGGCCTTTTTTGTTTCTCAATATGAAGGCGTCAGGCCGCCAGCGCGGAGACCTTGACGATCAGCACCCTTGCGATCCCCGCATCCACGCCGATCAGCGCGGGCGTCAGCTGGGCGGAGAGCTTGCGGACGTCGACCGGGGTGAAGGGGGAGGCATGAAGCCGCGCGAATTCGATTGCCGCGCCCAGCCCGGCGGCGCGCAGTTCCGGCATCCGCCGTGCCAGGCCCGCCGCTCCCTCCGCGTGGCGCGCCTGCAGGATGATGGAGACGCGCAACACCCCCTCGACCCGGCTGGCGTCGATGATCGGGACGCTGATTTCTTCCATGGTGACGAAGGTGTCGGCCTGCGCCTCCTGCGCATGGCCGGGAGAGGCGCCCGCGACGAACGCGGCCATCAGCGCGCTGACGGTCAGGGCGCTGGGGCCCAGAACGGAACGGATCATCAATACCTCCGGTTCGGGCGCCGCGTCAGATTCTCTGCGGCCCTTCGACCGCTCCGGCGCCCCACTTCTTCTATAATAGAGGGAAATGTCTTGAGGCAGGTGCAGATGAGCAGCGATCAGCGGCCCGGCAAGGTTCGGGTCTTTTCTTCCGGCACGGCGACGCCGCAGCCGGCCCGGCGCCGCGGCGACCGCGTGGAGGCCGCGCCGGTGGCCGATCCGCCGCGCCTGCCCGCGCCCGCCGCGAAGCCGGGCGGCGGCCGGTTCCTGCTGCTGGCGGGCCTGTTCCTGCTGGGCTGCGCGGTCGGCGGCGCGCTCCTCGCCTGGTTCGGGCCGATGCCGGGAGCACTGTCGTGAAGCGCCTGCTGCTGCTCGGATCGACCGCCCTGCTCTTGGGCGCGGATCTGCCCCCGCCCGCCAGGCCGAGCCTGCCCGCCGCCCGCCTGCCCGGATTCGCCGCGCAACTCGCGCAGCAGCCCGCGATCACCGACGGCGCCGGCTGGCGCATCGTCCAGCAGGACGACGCCTGGCGCAGCCTCGCCACCGCGCGGGCTGCGGACCGGCAGCAGGTGCGCTGGGATTATGCGCGCAGCCTGATCGGGCAGGAGCGGGGGGCCGAGGCGCTGGGCGTGCTGGACGTGATGCGCCAGGATGACCCCGACCTGGCCATGGTCGATGCCTGGCGGCTGGCGCGCGGCGCGGCACTGATCCAGCTCGGCCGGTTCGAGGACGCGTCGACGATGTTGTCGGGCGCGACGCTGGCCGACAATGCCGAAGCCTGCCTTTGGCGGATGCGGGCGCTGGCGCTGGACGGCCTTGCCGAGCAGGCATTGGGGCAGATGCGCTGCGCGGCCCCGGCCCTTGCCGGTCCGCGGCGCAAGCTGTTCGCGCTGGCCGCGGCGCGCGCGGCGGTGGAGGCGGGCCGGCCCGCCGACGCGCTGCGCTGGCTGAAGGGCGTGCCGGACCGCGATCCGGCCGCCAATCTCTATCGCGGCCGGGCCGAGCTGGCGCTGGGCCGACCGGACCAGGCGCGGTTGCGCTTCGCCCGCGTCGAGCAGTCGGGCGGGATGGCGCTGCGCATGGACGCGCGCCTCAGCGAGATCGAGGCGGAGGTCGCGAACGGCGCGCTGGACCATACCGGCGCGCTCAAGCGGCTGGCGGCGCTGCGCTATGCCTGGCGCGGCGACGCGATCGAGGAACGCGCGCTGCGCCTGAGCTACCGGCTGAGCGCGGATCGCGGCGACCTGCGCGGCGCGCTGTCGGCGGGGGCGACGCTGTTCCGCTTCTTCGACGGTGCGAAACAGGGCGCGGATTTTCTGCCCGGCCTCCAGGCGAAGCTGGCCGATGCGCTCGACCCGGCGCGCAAATTGCCGCTGGAGCAGGCGGCGGGGCTGTATTGGGATTATCGCGACCTGTCCCCCAGCGGTGCGGAAGGCGACCTGCTGGTCAGCCGCCTGGCCGAACGCTTGCAGGCGGCGGGCATTTATGGCCGGGCGGCGGACCTGCTGGACTATCAGCTGTTCCACCGTGCTGGCGACCTGGCGCGCGGTCCCCTGTCGGCGCGGGTCGCCGGGCTGCATATCCTGGCCGGGCGGCCCGACCGGGCGCTCGACCTGCTCAAGCGGTCCGCTGATCCGAGCTTCCCCGATGCCATGGTCCATGCCCGCAAGCGGGTGGAGGCGGTGGCGCTGGCCCGGATCGGCCGCGTGCCCGAGGCACTGGCGGTGTTGCAGGATGTGCCCGGCGCATCGGCGCTGAGGGCCGAAATATTGTGGCAGCAGCGCGACTGGCGCGGGCTGGCGGACGAAACGGCGGACGCGCTGCCCGGCGCCGGATCGTTTGGCGATATCGACCAGACCCTGGTGCTGCGCCACGCCATCGCGCTTGCCATGCTGGGGCGGGAGGATGCGCTTACGACGCTGCGCAGCCGCTACCGTGCCAGCTTCGTCGGCTTGAGGACCGCAGCCGTATTCGATCTGCTGACCGGCGCGCCCGGATCGGCCGACGGCGACACGCTGGCCCGCGCCATGGCCGCCATGCCGGGCGCGAGCCCCGCCGGCGACATGGCCACGCTGCTCGACCACGCGCCGGGCAAGGGGTAAGCCGACCGGCGACGCGTCACCGCCGAAGTTCACACTGTCGTCGCGCATTTTTTGGCCGAAGCGGCCGTAAAGCGCTCGCGACGCGCCTGCCAGGCGCCCCCGACGCGTCAACAACGCACCTGTCGGGTCACGGCGGCGCGTCACCCACGCGCCCCCGACGCGCCGATCACGCGCCGGCGACGCACCTTGCAGGCGAGGGGGGTGGGCAGGGAGCGGCTGGTTCATCGAACAGGATAAACCAGAGAAAATCCTACATTGGAAGCGCGTTGACGATGATGTCGCCGCCGTCCGCGACGCGGGCACGGGCCTCGACAGCCGACAGATTGGTTGCCTCCTTGGCAATGGCGAGCGAGATCATCGTTGCGCCCTCATAGGAAATGCTCAGGCGGCGGCCAGGCGAGCTGGAGGAGGCGGGTAGGCAGTGCGTCGTTCTTGCGCCGCCCGCGGGCATATTGGCAACTGCCTACGATCTCGTCGTCGATGCGGGACGCCCTGATTTCTACTATCCGCGATTTCGCGGGGGTGGGGCGGGCATGGTCGCCACGGGTCGAATGCAGGAGTATGTCCGCGATCGTGCCGGGGGAGATGACTTGGCGGCGCTACAGCTATGCCATTCGCCTATTTCAAAGCCAGATTGATTGCGATCGAGCGTCGAATACCGGCGCTTTTGAATGGATAGACGCAATGCAGCATCCAGGATGGCCAGAGGTAGAAGTCACCAATTGCCGGTTTGATCGTGAACAGATTTTTCACGCCGACCGCACTGCGGCTGTCGATGAACTGGAGGCATCCCGCCGTATTTTGCCGCGCCTTCCCCAAGGCGAACTCTGCCTCAAAATCGGGTGGCAGAGCAAGAAAGCCGACGCTGCTGAAATGGCAGCCCTGGTGGAAATGGACCGGGTTGTAATCGCCGGCCAACATGTCATTGATCCACCCTTCCTTGATCTCGATGCGCAGCGTCGTGTCACGCAGTTCATCGGTCGAATCATAATCGGTGAAATGCAGCAACGCATTCTCGCAACGATAGGCGTAGACCCGGGCGATATCGAAAAGAAAGTCAGAAAAGGCTGGTGTCGCGCGTATCAGGTCCGTGACGTTGATTTCTTGGCTGACCACACCTGCAAGATGTCGCGACCAGTCCCGAGCCTCGACCTGCTCCCTTGAAGACGTGATCGCGTCGGCGTGCGTATTCAGGGCGGCGATGAGGTCGGGTGGTATTGTCGCTTTCATGAGGGTGGGGCTGAAGGGAGCGACGAGTTGCAGGTCATGGTCAGCGGACATAAAGCCTCAACACTAAATAGTTCCGGCCAAGCTGTAGCGATATCCAATCAGGCGAAATTGTTTCCTGCTACATGGATCGGGGCTAATGAAACTGAAAGCGGTGGAGGATGCAATCATATCCCAAACCGCTCAGGACAGAAAAGGGGAAGCGTCTGCCTCTTCCCCTTTTCCGTTTTTGTGTATCGATCCGCCGTCAAAAATCCTGGCGGATTGTCAGCCACATGGATCGAGGTGCGTTGCGACGCAGGAGGAACAGAGAATCCGGTAGTTGCTGAGCCACGTCATAGGCCTGGATACCCGAGGGAAGATTCGTGCCGAGTACCGGATCATAGGCAGAGATATATTGTTTGTTCATCACGTTGCGCACGTCGAAGATGATCCGCGTTCCACGCCGAGGCTGATAATCGATCGACGCATCCAGATTATCCTGCTTGGGCAGAGTGCGCTGGTCGAGCGCGTTGGTGCTGAGCCGGCGGGCCGACATCCACCGATGGCGCAGGTTGAGGCGGACATCGCCCAGCCGATAGGACAGGACGTTGCTGATGGTCCATTTGGGCGAACGCGCCAGGCCGCCGGAATCGATCCGCAGCACGTCGTCCGCCGCGCCGAGGCCGTTGGCCCCCGTGTTGAGCCAGTTATAGGCCGCCTTGGTCCGTCCGTTGAGGAACGTCACGGACGGCGACCACTCCAGCGCCCTGGTGGCGCGAACGCGTGCCCATGCTTCGATACCGCGCGTGAAATATTTGTTGAAGTTTTCAGGCAGCAGATAGGTCGTTACATTGTCTGTATCGATAGCGGTGGGGTAGTCGTTGACCGCGAAATTCTGCTTGAAGTAAGTGATCGCCCCGTTCACGCGCGGCATGTTGAACGTGTAGGCCATTTCATAGCCCTTCACATAAGCGGTCGGTCCGAGCGGCCGTACCAGCGTCGCCGTGGTCGTGTAGCGCTGGACGATACCCATCGCCGGCTGCTTGCCGTCTGTATAGCGTATGTAGAATTTGTGGTTTGGATTGAAGTTGTATCCAAGAGCGACACTGTAATTGAACACGCCGAGCGATCGTTTCGCCGAGATGACCTTGCTGGGCGTCACGACGGAATAGAGATTGTCGTAAACCGTCAGCGGGTTGCCATCCAGGCCGCCATTGGTCAGCGATGTCGCCGCGGCGTTGCGCGTGTCGTAGGTGATGGAGTTGGTCTTGGCGTCGAAATGATCATATTTGACGCTGGCGTTGAAATCCCAATGCGAATTGGGCGACCAACGCAACTCGGCCCGTGGTGCGATTTCGGTGATCTTCGCTTCCTGCGTTACGGTTGCGAACATGCCGGTGCCATAATAGCCCCATCCGCCCGGATCGGTCAGTTGATAGGTCGTGCCGCTCTGCGTCACATAGGTGACGTTCAGATTTTCAACCTGCCCGTCAGCCCATGCAGACAGACCCTGTCCATTGGCCCAGCTGTTGTTCAGCTGTTTCGAATGCGCAAAATAGACGCCAGCGTTGATCGCCAGTTCGCGCGTTTCATGCCCGACCGAGAAATTCAGCATGATGTCCTTTGAGGCGCGATATGTATCCTCCACCCGCGTACGCAAAACCAGATCCTGCGATGCAGCACCCACGGGCAAGGTGGCGGTCGTGTAGGTGCCGTTGGCGTTTGGGGCCGCTCCGGTCACGACGCCGCCGCGTACGTCTATGTCGCGATTGGGCAGGCTATTATAGGTGACGCACAGGCTATTGGACTGGAATGTCGTGGCGGTGACGCGCGGACATGCCGCGCCGGTGCGATAATTGGTTCCCAACTGTGATCCATTGACGTTGTTGGCCACCCTGGCGACGAGCGACCCGTTACCATCGCGGAATTCATAATATCCTGGCGTGCGATCCAGATTGTTGATGTTCAATCCGTAGCGTTCGCGCTCCGCCGCCGATGACGTCAGCGATACCGGCGTATCCGTCTTGAACCCCTGGCCGCGATAGGTCGATTTCTGAACCCGGACGGCGCTGGCAAAAGTCCAGCCATTGTCTGTGCTATGGTTCCAATTGAACGTCGCGGCATCCTGCTTGTATCGGAAGCCGTCGGTTGGATCGAGCGAATGGGAACCGGGCTTGAAATAGTTCGGAACCGTTTGCTTGCCGCCCTTCAGATACAGGTTCGCGTCTCGCCCGAAGCCGGGGATTTCTTCGGTGTTGAGATAGCCGTAGGTCGGTTGTTGAAATGCGGTCAACTCGGCGTTGACATCATCCAGATGCTTGAAGCCCAGCAGAAACATGCCGCTACCATTGTCCGATACATATTCCTTGGTCGCGCGCAACCGGACCTGCCCGCCCTTGTTCAGATTATAGCCGGGGTTCACCTGACCGTTCGACGTGCGGTAGAAGCCACTGATGCCCAGGCCGAAATCGCCCTTCTTGTTGGTCCACCCAAATTGGCCGTCTATCTGCTTCCAGGACAGATGCAGGTCATCGCCTTCCAGGCCGAGCCGGGCCTGAATGCTGCCTCCAGGCTTTACGGGTCCGGTGATGTAGTTGAATGTCGCGCCAACGGATGTCGAAACTGCGGTTGCGGAAGAGCCGCCGCGAATGGATTCTACACGACTGGTGGAAATATCCGCACGATAGAAATAGCCGTCCTGGAAACCGCCGAATTTGAACGGAATGACGGGCAAGCCGTCCTCCAGGATCGTCGTCCAGAAATATCCGGATGTGTTCGACCCCGTTCCGATTGTCATGCCGCGCGTGAACACTTCGTTGCGGGCGACGCCATCATTGGATTCCACGACGACACCGGGCATGTCGCGCAGCATGTCGTCAGCGCTGATGGGCGTGAACTTCGACATGTCGTCTTCGTTCAGTACGGAGTAGGCCGCGTTGGCTTTTCGTGCTGATGTCGCCCGACCCACGCCGGTTACGATGATTTCTTCGTTGCTGCTGGAACGCGCGGCCGGGCGCTGTGTCGCGGCCGGTTGACGCCGCTCCGTGGGCGAGCTTTGCGCTTGTGCCACGCCAATCGCGCCAAGCGATGCGGTCGCCAGCAATGTGGTGGCTATGCGCGCGGCTCCCCAAGTCGACCGACTGGCAACCGGACATCTCGTAATCATATTCTATCCCCTCCAACCATCGCCCGACATTGCAGGCCAATCTTGCCTTGACACCAAGGCTCGAATCGTCATTGTCTGATATCGATATCAATGTTTGTTTTTGCCTTCAAATGCTAAGTTTTCTTCTAGTGGTCCGGTTGCCAAAAGTCGGCCATGTTCTTGATTGGCCAATCTCAGCATGTAAGCCGGATATCGATATCTCTCTGTCCTCGACGGTCTGGACCTTTCGGTCCGCGCCAGTGCTCAACCGAGGCGTGGGAGGCTTTGTGCGGACGGGGGTGGGCGGAAATGGGGTCAGTCGCCGGAGGCTTTGTTCGCGGAATGGCAGGTGACGCGATGCCGGTGTCCGAGGAATGCGATGTTAAAAACAGATCGGGAGAGTCGAGATGCGAACATTATTGCTGTCGTCGGTCATGGTTTCGGCCGTGCTTGCAGTGCCGGGTCGAGCGCGAACGATCGATCATGTCGCCCTGGCACGGGAGGGCGCAGGCGGACAGCACGACGTCCGGATCGAAAATGGCGGCGCGTCATCTGGCGGATTGGGGCAGCGCGCCTTGCGCATCGAAGCCGCGGTGGATGGCGGGTGGAGAGGCGGCGCAATCGCGTTCCGCATCGAGGTCGATCCGGTCAAGCCGACTTTCTTCACCAGCCGCTTCTGGGGCGGCGAGGCGGTGGATGGCAATCTGACACTCATCTGCGGCGGCAAGCAGGTCGGTGATCGGCTCCTGAGCGATTATGACCAACTGGACTATGGCGCAAAGCATCCACCATTTCCCGGCGCATTTTTCTACCGCACCTATCGGCTGCCGGATGCTGTGACGAAGGGCAGATCGACGATCGACTGCGCGATCGAGGCGAGCGGGCCGATCTTTTCTTACGCGAACGACTTCAAGAAATTTCAACTTGCCATGTCCACGCCGTCGCGTGGACTATATGATCTGTTCACCCATGATGATCCGTGGCTCGATATCACCGGCCTGCCCGATGGGACGGTAACGACACCGACCAAGCGGTCTGGGGAGGGCAAGATCGCGTCAGGCACGCCCGGATCGGAGGTGCTTGGTAAAATCCGTGCCCGGATCGAGGGGACCGTCAACGGACTGCTTGACGCGCAACGTCCGCTCGGCCAGCACGAGATCGCCTTTCTCGCGCATTTCCGCATGAAGACATGGACCAAGCTGGCTAGGGATCCGCGCGTGCTGGCCACGATCGTAAAGGGCCTGGACGATTATGCCGCGGCCTATGCGAAAAACCCCGATCTGGTGAAGTTCGACAAAGCGACCTGGAACCCCGACTGGTTTGGCTTCGGCCCCCTGGGTGAAGCGCTAACGACCGATCCCGCAGCGTTCGAGCCATTGCTCGATCAGTCAATCGCGTGGAAGGATGGCGGCACCACGACGCGTCGCGCGGCGTTGACCCAAATGCTGCTTGCCAGCCGCGAATGGCTCCGCACGCATCGGCGCTTCTACACGAACCAGTCCATGATCGTCGATTGCTGGGGCATCTATTATGCCAACCGCGGTCTGGCGATCGTGGCCCCCGACAAGGCGATGCCGGAAGACAAGGCGCGACGCTATCTGTACGAAGCGGTTGGCATCGAGGAATGGCGCGGCGACGATTTGCCGGATGGAGGGCATAGTTATGATGCAGGCGGCCCGGACGGCACCAAGGCGCAGCCCTACAAGGTGGCAAAGGGCTACCATCTCGTCACACGAAAGGGGCTGACGCGCGAACTGGGCTATGTCGGCAATTATGGCGAAGTCGGAAATTGGGTGGCGGCGATCTATAATGCCACCCGTCCGGCGCCCGGCCAGCCAGGCGATCCGAAAATTCGTGCGCAATTGGCGAAGATCGCGGCCGCGCGCGGTTATTTCCGATACCCGACGGCCGACGATGATGGCTTCGCCGCGATGCGGAACATGGCCGACATCGGATGGCGCGACCTGAAGGCGCCGGGCGAAATCGCCTATGTCCAGGTCGCCCATGCCGGGGCGTCCAGCCCCCTCCAGGCGGCGGTGCTGACCGCCGATCCCCGGCTGGTGGGCTATGCGCAGCAGATGGTGCAGGACAACCAGCTATGGCCGGAACTGGAGAAGGCCGTGGCTGCGCCGGGCTTCCGTCAGGCCTATGGTCTGCTCGATATCATCGACGATGTGCAGGCGATGACGGCCATGCCGGCGCGGCCCGAACGGTTGCCTATGACGGCGGGGCAACCGGACTTCGCCTTTGCCGATGCGGAGGACGGCGTGGTGGCGATCAAACGGGGCGATGAACGCTTCTACGCATCGCTATGGTGGCGGGGTAATCGCGGCGTCAGCAAGCTTGGCCGGGTCTGGTTGAGCGGCCCGCGCGGCAATCGCATCGCTACGGTGCCGGTCGCGACCGGGTTCGTGCCGAGCGGACTGTTCTGGACCCGTCCCGACAAGCTGGTGCTGCTCAAGGACGCCTCGTTCAACAAGGATTATGGCCTGTCGCTGGCGGAGGCGGGCGAGCGTCTGCCGCTGGCGCAGCCACCCGAAGGCATTGCGCTCACCCCCGGCGAGGACAGCATCTATGCGGGACGCGGCGAAAACCATATCCTGTCCTATGCGGGCTACACGATCGCGGTGAACATGAGCGACACCAAGCCCTTCCTGTTCACAGTTCCCCGGCATCAGGGTCAGGAACTGGTGTCCGGACAGACCATGGAGGCAGGAACACAAGTGGAGATGGCCCCCCGCACCACCGTGGTGTTTTTCGATCCGCAAATCGCGGCGCCGACCCCATGAGAGCGAGGCACCTGTCGCAGGGGGCTGGGTTGCTGGCTGCGGCGATGTGGTTGACGCCATCTCCGGCGCAGCCGGTCGCTCCGGCGGCCCCCGACCTCAGTCCGCTGGGCGACCGCGTCGAAGCCTGGGTCGCAGAGGGAATTTACCCCGGTGCGGGGCTCATCGTGGGGCAGGCCGACAATGTCCTGCTTGAACGCTATTTCGGTGTCTATCGCGCCGATACCCGGGTTCATGTCGCATCGGCCGGCAAATGGCTGGCAGCCGCGACGATCGCCGCACTCGTCGACGAGGGCAAGTTGCGGTGGGACGACCCGGCCGGCAAGTGGATAGCAGAACTGACTGGGCCAATGGCGCGGGCAACACTGCGCCAACTGCTCTCGCACACGGCTGGCTATCCCGATTATCAGCCTCCCAGCCGTCCCCGCGATCATTATGCGACGCTGGCGGAATCGGTCGCCCATATCGCGCCGCTGGCGCCCGATGCCGATCCGGGTACGCGATTTCGCTATGGCGGGCTGGCGATGCAGGTGGCCGGCCGCATGGCGGAACGCGCTACCGGGCAGACATGGGACAGGCTGTTTCAGACGCGCATCGCCCGACCACTGGGGATGATCGCGACCGGATTTGCCCCGGTGCCGGATGAACCGGGTTTCAGCCCGATGCTCGGCGGCAGCGCGCATACGACTTTGCGCGATTATGCCCGTTTTCTGCAAATGATCGCCGGCGGCGGGATGTGGCACGGACGGCGGTTGTTGTCGTCCGACGCAATCGAGGAAATGGAGCGCGATCAGCTAGGATCGGCCATGCTGATGCCGGGCGAATATGTCGATCAGGCCCGCGCCAGTTCTTTCAGCGGAGTCTATGGGCTCGGACAATGGCGCGAGGAAATCGACGGCGCCGGCCGCGCGACATTATTGTCCAGTCCTGGCTGGGCTGGTGCCTATCCATGGGTCGATCGTCGGTCGGGTATCTGGGGCTTCATTCTGGCCAAGGTGGATACCGAGAAGGCCAAGGCGTTGGGCTTTTCGTCCTTTCTCGCAGGATCGGTCCTGCCGGTCCTGGCGCGCGATGCGTTGGCCGACAACGCGCGCGGCTGGCAGCATGGTTATGCGCCCATAGCGGGGGGACGACTATATTGGGAAGCGTCGGGAGACGGGCCGCCGCTCATTCTGCTGCACGGTCATTCGCTCGATCGGACGATGTGGGATCCGCAGATGGCGGCTCTGTCGCAGCATTTTCGCGTCATTCGCTATGATCTGCGCGGCTATGGCCGATCGACCATGCCGCAGGAAGGCGAGAACCGGCTTCACGCCGATGATCTCAGGCTGCTGATGGACAATCTGGGCATTGCCCGCGCACATGTCGTCGGCCTTTCACTGGGCGGTACGGTTGCACTCGACATGCTGGCGCTTCATCCCGAACGACTGCTGTCGGTGATGGCAGCGAGCGGAGACCTGTTCGACTTTTATCCCGCGCCGGATGATCCGTTGACGCCGACGGCCGTCGCGAGCCGTCGGGCTGAAATTGCGGCCCTGCGCGCCGGTGGCATCCACGCGTTCAAGCGCCGATGGCTGGACGATCTGACCAGGCGCGGGGGTGGCTGCGTCGGCGCGATCCGCCCCGGATTGTGGGCGCAGATCGCGAAATGGACAGCTTGGCAGCCGCTCCATCTCGAACCGCGATTGCTGCTGGGACGTGCGCTCGTGGATCGGCTCCGGGCGCGAGCCTGGCCGGTGCCGGTGCAGATATTGACGGGCGACGCCGACCGGGGGCGTCGCAACGGCCTGGTGACGGCCTTTCCCACCGTGCCGCAGGTCATCATACCCAACAGCGGGCATATGATGAACATGGAAAACCCCCTGGGCTTCAATGCCGCGGTGCTGCGTTTCACCATGACGGGCGGGACGGGCAAGATCGATGACGTGACGCCATGCACCGATGTGGGGCAATCGACGGGCGCACCCTGACGCCTGGCTCCCCCGCCATGTTATCTCAGCGCGCGAGCCAGCCGCCGTCCACTGCGAGCGTGTGGCCGTGGATATAGTTGGCCGCGCTCGACGCGAGAAATACGGCCGCCCCGCCGATATCGCCGGCCTCGCCCCAGCGCGCGGCCGGGATGCGTTCCTGGATCTGGCGATTACGTGTCTCGTCGGCTTGCAACGCGGCGGTGTTGTTGGTCGCGATATAGCCCGGCGCGATCGCGTTGACGTTCACCCCGCGCGCCGCCCACTCGTTCGCCAGCAGCTTGGTGAGGCCCGCGACGCCGCTCTTGGACGCGGTGTAGCTCGGCACCCTTATGCCGCCCTGGAAGGACAGCAGGGACGCGATGTTGACGATCTTGCCCGATCCCCGGGCGAGCATATGCCGCCCAGCCGCCTGGCAGAGGAAGAAGACGCTCTTCAAATTGGTGTCGATCACCGCGTCCCAGTCTGCTTCGGTGAAGTCCACGCTGTCGGCGCGGCGGATGATCCCCGCATTGTTGATCAGGATGTCGAGGCCACCGAGCGATTCCAGCGTCTTCTCGATCACGCCCTGCACCGGTTCGATGCTCGACAGGTCGGCCGACACTATTACCGCCTTGCGCCCCAGCGCACGCACCTTGTCCACCGTATCGTCCGCCGGCGTCCGGCCCACCGCGGCAATATCTGCGCCCGCCGCTGCCAGCGCCAGCGCGATCGCCTGGCCGATGCCGGTATTGGCCCCGGTGACGATCGCCACCTTGCTGCTGAGATCGAAGCAATTCGTCATGGAAGTTCCTGTTCCCCCTCCTTCAAGGGAGGGGTTGGGGGGAGTTTCGGAAGGGGGGTCACGGACATACCATCCCCTACCCTTCCCTGAAGGGAGAGAAGGTTCAGGCGAGCTGGCAGATATCCAGCACGTCCATGTCGGTATAGTCCTGGTTTTCCCCCGCCATAGCCCAGATGAAGGCATAAGCCTTGGTGCCGCTGCCCATATGCACCGACCAGGGCGGCGATATCACCGCTTCCTCGTTCGCCATCACGATGTGGCGCATCGCGTCGCCTTCACCCATATAATGGAACACCCGATCGGCTGGTGCTTCCAGCTCGAAATAGAAATAAATCTCGCTGCGCCGCTCGTGAATATGCGGGGGCATGGTGTTCCACACGGAGCCGGGTTTCAGCACGGTCAGGCCCATGACCAATTGCGCGCTGTCGCAAATGCCGGGGATCACGAGCTGATAAATGGTGCGTTCGTTGGATTCCTCCAGCGAGCCGCGTTCGAGCGCATTGGCGTCTGCAATGCCCAGTTTGCGGGTTGCGAACGCCTTGTGCGCCGGGCAAGAGGCAAGATAGTAGCGCGCGCCGGCGCCTGCAAAGATCACGTCCTTCGCGCCCATGGTGACGTAAAGGCAATCCTTGTTGCCCAGTGTGAAGACTTCGCCATCAACGGTAACCGTGCCCGCGACCCCCGACACGTTGACGATTGCCAGTTCGCGTCGTTCGAGGAACGGATGGCCGGCAGCCGATGCAGGCTCGGTCTGCACGGGCAGCGCCACCGGCGCGTCGGTCACCTTGACCCCGCCGATGACGAAGCGTTCGGCATGGGTATAGTTCAGCACGCATTCGCCGTCGCGGAACAGGCCGTCGATCAGATAGCGATCGCGCAATTCATCATTGCTCACGCACTCCATCATGCCCGGGTGTGTGGCGTAATAGGTCTTGTCGAACATTTGGGTCGCTCCTGATTTCTGGAAAATTTGAGGCCGGCCGAAGTCTAGTTTGTATCCGCCCTTTAACCGCCCTTCATGTCGATGTCGGGTTGGTCCTCGCAGCGAAGAGATAGGCGTCCCCATCAGCGGCGATCGCCGCTCCGCTTTCAATCAACCAACATTCGCCGGCCGACCAAGGCACGCCATTTATGGTGCCGCTTCCGTAAATAGGCACGAGCCAGATGGGGCCACCCTCCAATGTCCGGGTTTCGCCCCGGCGCAGCGCAATGCTGTCAAGGATGAAAGGGCTGCCAATTCCACCAACGAGCGGTTCAGACTGATCGGAGGAAAGGCGGCGCTCCGGCAGGCAATATGGCTCAAGCAGCGCGACCTTCAACGCCTCATCCAGGTGAAGAGACCGTGGCCTCCCATAGTCATAAAGCCTATAGGTAACATCGTTATTTTGCTGTACCTCAATGAGCTTTATGCCGCCTCCGATCGCGTGGATCGTTCTGGCGGGAATGTAGTAGAAGTTACCGGCACTCACTGGCTTCCAGTCGATCAATTCTTCAAGTCGACCATCCAGTACAGCAGCGCGCAATTCAGCCTCATGCATCCGGCTATTCAACCCAATGCCAATTGTCGCGCCGGGTTCAGCGTCCAGGATATACCAGCATTCCGATTTCCCACCGGTTAATCCGACATGGCGAGCTTGGTCGTCGTCGGGATGAACCTGAACCGACAACCGGGCACTTGTGAAAAGATACTTGACCAAAATCGGTAATTGCATCGTTTCGGGGCCGACGAACCAGATTTCGCCGATCGGCATATCTTCCGTCCGTCCGAAATGGCTTGGCAGATCCGTTCGTCCCCAGGGCTTTTGGACGGATTTGACATCAAGGCGCTGTACCTTGCCGCTCATGACCAGTAAGGCTCCCACGGATGACGCAGGCGCATGAGCGCTTCCAGGTAGAAATAGTCTCCCCAGATGCAGGCTTCGTCTACGCCAGCCTTGTTGGGCATATGATAGACCGCGTGGAGCAGGACAGCATTGGAGCCTTCCAGCGGTGCAAGATAGTTGTCCCCCAGCGTCCGCACGATTGCAGCGGCCCACGCCTCATAGGTTTCGCGCATCTCGTTTGACAAAGGCAATGCCTGGGCGAGTTCCAGCAACCCGCAGGCAGCGATCGCCGCCGCCGAACTGTCACGCGGCGTGCCAACTTCGTCGGTAAAGATGAGATCCCAGCAACAGATGCCGTCGCCAGGCAGGCGATTGAGGAAATGATTCGCCAGCTTGGATGCTATATCGAGATAAGCGGGATCGGACGTATGCCGCCATGCGAGCGCGAAGCCATAGATGCCCCATGCCTGCCCGCGCGCCCAGCTGCTGTCGTCCGAATGGCCTTGATGTGTGCTGCCGTGGCGGGGCTTCCCTGTTTTTGTATCGACATAGAAGGTGTGGAAAGTCGAGGCATCGGCGCGCACGAGGAGCTTTGCCGCCTGGGCAAGATGTTTGTCGGCGGCGGCGGCAAAATCCTTGTTCCCGGTTTCACGGGAGGCCCAGTAGAGCAGCGGAACGTTGAGATTGCAGTCGATGATCATGCGTCCCCTCTGCTTGGGGTCTTTCATGTCGCCCCAGGCCTGAATGACATTCGCAACGGGATCAAAACGCTTCAGCAACAGGCGAGCGGCCTCCAGACCCGACGAGCGTGCAAGCGTGTCGCCGGTCAGCCGATATGCGGCGCAGGCCGACAAGGTATAGAGGAACCCAAGATCATGATGATCGACATTGACGAGGCGTTCGACCCTGGTTGCAAACGACTGAATGTTCCGCTCAGCCACCGACCTGTATCGTTCTTCACCAGTTAACTGCCAGGCCAGCCAGAGCATGCCGGTCCAAAAGCCGTTGGTCCATTCGACATTGTCGATCGGCGCATAAATGCCGCTTTCGCTGGACGGGGCAGGGAAATACTCGCCAAATTGGGGGAGCATTCTGTCCACCCGAGCCAACGCCGCGGCAATCCTTGCGTCGAGTTCCTGCCGATCGGGGCGTTCCAGTTTTCTAGCGGCTAACGGCTCATACAATATCGTTGTCATTATGGCTTATCCTCAAGGGGCTGAAGATCTTGCGCAGCTGCGCTCCCGCTCCCAGGGTCAATAGGACGGCGCCGACGCGGCACATATTCGGCGGGCGTGGGCGCGAGGGCAAAACAGGACCATATCCAAAAAACAAGGGCAAAGCCGGCGATCAGAAAATAGCTGTGCTGGAAGCCAATCCTGTCATAGCTGATGCCGACCAGCGGCGACAATACCGCCAAGCCCAGCGAGTGGCCGAAGCTGACGCCGACCATGTAAACGGTAGCAGCGAAGCGTGCTTCGAAATGATAGGCGATGTAACGGAAGATCGATACAGCAAGGATCGGAAGTTCGATTGCGTGGGCCATTTTGCATATCGAGATAGTGATCGGACCGATGGCGAGACCCGAACCGGCGATACGCAGGATCATGATCATTGCTGCGAGCAGCAGGCCGCGTGTCGCGCCGATGCGGCGAATGATCAATGGAGCGATGAACATCCCTCCCGCCTCCACGAAGATTTGAGCCGAGTTGAGGTAGCCGAACATCGCATTTCCATGTTCGGGGGTCTGAAAGAGGGATGAAAAATAGAAGGGGAACTGCTGATCGTACACAAGGTAGAGATTTGTCACCCCCAGGATAAGGATCATGAAACGCCAGAATTTCGGGTCGGAGAACAGCTCCAGCGAATCCTGCAGCTTCAAACGGTCGGCCGCTGCCTGCGCTTCCGGATCGGGTTCGATCCGCGCAAGCTGGATAAGCGGTAGCAGCAGGAGGCCCGCCGCACTCGCCAGGAAAAAGTTGATGGCCGGATCGACATTGTAGAGCCGACCCGAGAAGGCGGCTGCGGTTGCAAAGCCGATCGATCCCCAAAGACGCACGCGACTATATTCAAAATCATATCTGCGACCGACCCGATCGACATAGCTTTCCAGAGCGTAACTGCCCGCCATGAAGGTGAAGCCGAGGTAGATACCGCCTACTATGGCACCCACAGGCAGGTTCCATCGAAGAAGCGGAGCATATACGAACAGGAAGAACGGACCAGCCAGTATCACGAGCAGCGCGATGCAGACGGGTACGACTTTGCGAAAGCCCATGCGGTCGGAGAGGAAGCCATAGGCAGGCTGCGCCAGCATCGCCCCAACAGAGTTTACGGCAAAGACGGTTCCGGCCTGAGCCCCGTTCAAGTGCAGCGAGCGCGTGAGCCAGATGGACAAGAGTGAAATCGCCATGGCCTGAGCGAAAAAGAAACAGAACAGAAAAGCGCTGAGGGTTGCATAGTTGCGCTGTCGGGAAAGGGGCACGGCATCCTCATGATCTGTTATCGATATCAAATATGCCGCTTTCGATCTCGGTTGGCAAGCGCTATTGATTGACACCACCGACAAATCGGTTATCGATATCATACCGGCCGGTGGATAGCCGGAAACTGGGTGAGGACGTTTCGGCAAATGGCGGACGATAATGAGGATAGAGACGCAGGCGTGAAAAGCGCTCAGCGTCCGGTTGTTACCATCCATGACGTTGCACGTCATGCCGGCGTGTCCTCCATGACGGTTTCCCGCGTCATGACGGGCAAGCGTCACGTCAGCGAAGCCATGCGCGAGCGGGTCAATCTGGCGATCGCCGAACTCAATTATTCCCCTAATCTCAACGCCAGAAGCTTTTCCAGCGCCGTTCGTGTAGGGGCGATCTACTCCAATCCATCGTCGTCAAACCTGGGTGCCTTCCTGATGGGGGCGTTTCGCCAAAGTGGCGAGAGCGGGTGCCAGTTTCTGATCGAGCCGGGGCGGACCGAAGCGGAGGCAGTCGAGGGCCTGCACAGGCTGATCGAGTCGCGTATCGGTGGTGTCATATTGCCGCCGCCGCTGTGTGATTCCGAAGTGCTGCTAGACCTTGCCTTGAGTTCCGAAGTCATTCCGCTGGCTTTTGCAACTGCCATTCCACGCGAGCGCGTGTCCGCGATCATTGTGGACGATTACAAAGGCGCTTATGATATGACGCGCTATTTGATCGGATTGGGGCATCGGAAAATCGGGTTCGTGCAAGGGGACCCCAAACATTCGCCTTCACAACGAAGGGAGCAGGGGTTTCGCGCAGCGATGGTCGGCGCTTCCCTGATGATCAAGGATGACTGGATCGCTCCGGGGCTTTTTACTTATCGATCAGGCCTCGACGCCGCGCGGCAGTTGCTCGGTGGTGCGGAGCGACCGACTGCAATCTTTGCGAGCAATGACGACATGGCTGCCGCGATTACGGCGATAGCGCACGGGATGGGGCTCGTCATACCTGATGATCTCAGCGTAGTCGGCTTTGATGATGCTCAGGTCGCGTCCACCATCTGGCCGGAATTGACGACAATTCGCCAGCCTATTTCCGATATGGCCTCGCGCGCGGTCGCTCTGCTCAGCGAGCAGATCCGTGAGGCTCGAACTGGAAACAAGCCTGAAGTTCGCCATGTGCGGGAGATGCTCACATTGGTGAAACGTGCATCAGCGAGCAGTCCGGCGGACTGAAGTCCGGAGTTCTCGTCCAAGCCGAGGAAATATCTATGACGATTTATGGCGCCATTGAAGCTGGCGGCACTAAATTTGTGTGCGGGATTGGCAATATTCACTCGGGATCGATCGAGACGACCACGATTCCGACGCGTGATCCAGACTCGACTTTCGCCGACGTCGCTGCATTTTTCCACCAGGCTCATCGGCATGGTCCTATCGAAGCGATCGGTATTGCAAGCTTCGGTCCGGTCGAACTGCGGCCGACCGCCGATCGATATGGTCGGATATTGACCACGCCCAAGCGGCAATGGGAAGGCGCCGATATGCTCGCGCGAACCCGGGCCATTCTGAACATTCCAGCGACGATCGATACCGATGTCAATGCAGCCGCGCTTGCCGAAGCCGCCTGTGCGAACATCATGCAACTTGCCTATGTCACTGTTGGAACCGGAATTGGCGTTGGACTGGTCAGCGGTGGGTTGCCGGTGCATGGGATCGGCCACCCGGAGGCCGGGCATATTCTGCCGAGGCGACATCCTGCACATGATGGCTTTGCTGGTGTCTGTCCGTTTCATGGAGATTGTTTCGAGGGGCTTGCCAGCGGGCCCGCCGCCACGGCATTTTGGGGCGACACGCCATCGCATTTCCCCGACGATCATCCGTTCTGGAGCGTCGAGGCGCATTATCTGGCCCAGCTTTGCATGACGCTTTTCCTGACTATGGCGCCCGAGCGGATTGTGCTGGGTGGTGGCGTGATGAAGCAGCAGCGCCTTTTCCCGATCATCCATCAGCGGACGGCGGAACTGCTTGCGGGCTATTTCGGCGGAGCCACCAGCGTGGAGGCGATGGCCGAACGGATCGTGCCACCCGTTTGCACCGAACCGCCAGGCCTCATCGGCGCCTATCTTCTTGCCGCCCAGGGCGCGCATTGAACTGTCGGAAAAGGAAAGAGACATGACGCGGTCTCTGGCTTGGCTTTGCCTCGCTCCGCTGGTCGCCGCCGGGGCCAACGCCCCGGCCTCAAACCCGTACAGCGACGACGGACGCTGGTTTGCCGACCAGCGCGACGGCAGCTATCGCAATCCCGTCCTGATCGGCGACTATTCCGATCCGGACGTGATCCGGGTCGGCGATGACTATTATCTTACTGCCTCCTCCTTCACCGATGTTCCCGGCCTTCCGATCCTTCATTCGCGCGACCTGGTGAACTGGACCCTGATCGGCCACGCGCTAAGCCGGGTCCTACCAGAAGATCATTATCGGGTGCCGCGCCGCGGCGGCGGTGTTTGGGCGCCGGCGATCCGCTATCGCAAGAACCGTTTTCTTATTTATTATCCCGATCCGGACCGCGGAATATTTCTGGTGACCGCAGACGACCCGCGCGGGCCGTGGAGTGCGCCGGTTCCGGTCGACGCCACACCCGGAATCATCGATCCGGCACCCTTCTGGGACGAAGATGGCCAAGGCTGGCTTGCTTATGCCTATGCCAAGAGCCGCGCAGGCAAAGCCAATATCATAGCGCTCAAGCGCCTGAACGCCGATGGCACGGCGACGCAGGGCGAAGAACAGGTCATCATCAACGGCGACACCATGCCCCCGGTAGGGACCAGTCTTGGCAATCGTCCCTGGCAGACGACCGAAGGGCCAAAACTCTATAAGCGCAACGGATATTATTATGTTTTCGCGCCCAGCGGCAGCGTGAAGGGCGGATGGCAAGGCGTATTCCGCAGCCAGTCCATAACCGGTCCCTATGAAGGGCGGAACGTGATGGATCAGGGCGGCACGGCTATCAACGGCCCCCATCAGGGGGCCTGGGTCTCGACCGCTGCGGGCGAGGACTGGTTCCTGCACTTTCAGGACCGGGACAGCTATGGCCGCATCGTGCACCTGCAACCGATGCGATGGGCGAAGGACTGG
>NZ_CP081003.1 GCF_029590555.1 Sphingobium sp. V4
CGTCCTGGATGCGCCGTTCGCCGATGGTCTTGTCGCTTTCCGCGACAGCGAAGTCGACACCATATTGCGGACCCAGATGGCGCTGGATGCGATCGATCCGACTGTCCAGTTCGCTGTCGGGAAAGTCGAAAACAGCATAGCCCTTCTCGTGCAGATCGTTGGCAATCCGCTCCTCCTCGGCGCTCAGCCCCCATTGCGCCTTGAGCGCGGGGAAGAGCGGAGATTCGATCAGGGCAGGCCGGGGAAGATGTTGGTCAAGCGTCAGCCTTCGTCTTGCCGGCGGAGATCGGCGTTCATCGCCGCCCGCCCGATGGAAAATCTGGTCGAGGATCAGCTGGATGGCGCGTCGCCCACCGCCCTGCCCTCGCCCCGTCTGCTTCAGGATGCCGGCAAAGTCATGCCGGATCGTCGCGCGATCGTCCAGATGGCGATAGACGCGCCAGAACGGCTCGACGCCGATCGCCCGGGGCATCAACCAAGTACCATGATAGCCAAAGCTGGTTGCGACATCGCCTGCCCGCTCGGCCGAGAAGAGATCGGCGATGGCAGGCGGGCGAAACGCATCCCCTGCCGTTCCAACCAGTCGCGGTTGATCCGCCCGATCGCAAGATCTTCCGGGTGGGACGGGCGAAAGCCCGGATCGCGACATGCCTCCATCAGCCGCCGGCTGCGCAGGGAAAAACCACCATTGCCGACATCATGTCCGTCGGTAAATTGCGGCCAGCGCGCGCCGATATAGTCATAGTCGAGGAAATCTGGGCGCCAGCGCGCGGCGTCGATCACATGTCCGTCCCATTGCACGACAAGGCAGTGGGAAGTGCCAACATGATCGACCAGTTGCGTCAGCAGGAAGTCCGAATAGGCGCGGGAGGAGGTAATCGGGGCAATCTTCACCACGCTGATGCCGGGATGATCGGGCCGAACCGGGCTATCGGTCAAGAGGAGGGCGGCGGCGGCATCGACCTGCGCCAAGCTGACCTCGAGCGCACGGATCGTAGCGGTGACATTGACCGAACTGACCGCGCAGATCGTCACCTGCGGCAAGGCGATGCGGGCGGCAGGCGCGGGCATCAGAGCGCCACCGCAAACCGCTCGCTAGCGCGGCTCAGCTGGGGATGGTGATAGGGGTCGTAAATCTCGTCGGTGCGCCAAAGCCGCTGGAGCGCCGCCAGTTCGCCGGCGAAGCGGGCCGCGCCAACAGGGTCCTGATCGAGGCCGCGTGACACCGATTCATGGTGGATCAGCGTAGCGCGCGGCTCGTAGAGCGACTGCCAGCCCCGCTGGTTGAGCCGCAGGCACAGGTCCACATCGTTGAAGGCGACAGGGAAGTTCGTCTCGTCAAGGCCGCCCACGGCCAGGAACTTGTGCCGCTCCACCAACAGGCAAGCGGCAGTCACGGCGCTGACGAACTGGGGCAGGCTGTGGCGGTGGAAATAGCCTTCTTCCCGAGGATCGAGGAAACGATGGGCATGGCCCGCGGCATTGCCGACGCCGATCACGACGCCGGCATGCTGGATGCGCCCGTCCGGATAGAGCAGCCGCGCGCCGACTGCGCCGACCTCCGGGCGCAGCGCCTGCGTCGCCAGCGTGGCGAGCCAGCGCGGCTCGACCATCTCGATATCATTGTTGAGCAGGCAGAGCAGCCGCCCCCGCGCCGCAGCGACGGCGCGATTATTGATCGCCGAATAGTTGAAGGGTCCATGATGGCGCAGCACCCGGTGCCGCGCGGGATCGAGCGCCGCAAGATAGGCGAGGGTTTCCGAATCGTCGCTGTCATTGTCGACCACGATGATCTCGACATCGGGATAGTCGGCCTCCGCCACCCCCTCAAGGCAGGTGCGCAGCAGGTCGACGCGGTTGCGGGTCGGTACGATGACGGAGACCATCGGCAGGTCGCTGGCGAGGTGGATCGGCGCGGCGGGCAGGCATAGCGCGGGGCGACGACGACGATGGTGCAGCATCTCCCGCAGATGCAGCGGCGTCCCCTCCCCTGCCAGCTTGGCGGTCAACCTCGCCGCCCAGTCCGGATGATCGGCCATCGCCTCCATATCCGCTCGGTTCGCACGCAGCAGGCAGGCGCCCGTCAGATAGTCAGCATGGGCAAACAGCTCGCTGTTCCAGTCCGGCTTGAAATAAGGCGTATGCCGGCGGCGAGCACTGACAAGATCATCATCGCCATAGAGAAGTCGTGGCCCATCCCCTCCCTGTTCCGCCATCGCGGCGCGATAGGTCGCGGCAGCGCCCGGTGCGATACGGTCGCCCGGTGCGAGCGGCAGCAGCCAAGGCTCCTGGCTCCAGTCGATCTGCGCAGCAGCATCAGCTAGCGTCGGCATCTGCGGCGACCCAATCGCCAGCGCCTCCACCCCCTCGGCAGCGAGGCTGGCAAAGGTCGTGGCGAGATCGAGCCGCTGATGATCGGCGCGGAGGTCAACGAGGGCAATGACGGGCGGCGATGCCTCGGAGCTCTGGGGGCGTCCCGCCCGCTCCTGCCGCAAGGCCCAGAGCATATAGGCCCGCGGCGACTGGCTGAGCAGCGGCGCGAGTTGGCCGCGAGCACGCACGCGCCGCCGCTTGATCCACCACCTCGCCGCTGTGAGATAGGCCCGCGGATGAGCGCGCAGAGCATCGAAATGGACTGATGCGGTGAGCCAGGCGTCGGCGATACGCTGAAAAAAATGGCCTGGCGAAGAGACGGACATGGATTTCCAGCGCATAGCCGCTTTAGCAAAGATGACAAAGAAAATCGCGCGCAGAGCATCAGATATCTAAAGGATACCAGATAGCTATCGGATTGCCTTCAGATAGCGGATAGCTATACAATCGCCTTCATGCCCACCATCGCCTTCATCAGTCCCAAAGGGGGCGTCGGCAAGACTACGGCCGCGCTGCTGCTTGCCTCGCAACTGGCGCGCGGCGCCAAAGTGTCGGTGATCGACGCCGATCCCAACCATCCTATCGCTGCCTGGGGCAAGGATGCGCAGCTGCCCGACAATCTGTCGATCATCGCCGATGTGGACGAGGATAATATCCTTGATAGGATCGAGGAAGCCGCTGCCCGCACCCCTTTCGTCATAGTCGATCTGGAGGGCACGGCAGCCAAGATCGTGCTGCTGGCAGTCAGCCAGGCCGATCTGGTGGTGATCCCGATGCAAGGGTCGCAACTGGACGCAGAGCAGGCGAGCCGCGCCATCCGGGTGCTGAAGCAGCATGAGAAGATGACCGGGCGCACCGTGCCTTATGGCGTGCTGCTGTCGCGCACCAGCCCCATCATCCGCACCCGGACGATGGGGCATATCCAGGACGGGCTGGTCGAGGCCGGCGTGCCGCTGTTCGCCACGCAACTGCATGAGCGCGAGGCGTTTCGCGCCATTTTCTCCTTCCGCCAGACGCTGGAGGAGCTGAATTCACAGGACGTGCCCAATCTCGACAAGGCGATCGCCAATGCCGAACAATTTGCCGTCGAGGTGATCGAGCAGTTGCGCGCCCGGCGCAAGGACGCGACCAGGGCGGAGGAGGCATTGCCATGAGCCGAGCCAATCCCTTCGACGATCTCACCGATTTCGACGCCGATTCCCACCGCCAAGCCCGTGACCGCCGACGCCATCGATCAGATCGCACAGAGGCAGCGGTTTTCCGAGCCGCAAGGCGCGATGGCACGGCAAAAGCGACAGCGAATGAGACAGTTGCAACCACTTTGCCTCCCGCCAGCCCCCGCACCGCCCGCCGCGGCGCCATGTGACCGGGCGCAACCGGCAGATCAATATCAAGGCGACCGAAGAGACGATCGCGCGGCTCTACACGGTGGCGGATGCGCTGGGCCTTCCACTGGGGGCGGTGCTGGAGCAGGCGCTGGAGGCGCTGGCTCTGGATAAAGGTATCAAGTAGCTATCAGATACCCTTTTGGTATCTGACAGATACTATACGGTTCTTGGTTTCGCTAAAAGCATCACCATTGGAACGCGGCGCGCGGTTTCAACGGGCGCCGTTCAGTCAGCGAGGATGGCGGCGCGGGCATCGATGATGGTGCGAACACGCCGCATGGTCGGCCCGCAAACCGGCAGCACGCGGAGATCGCGGCATCGGTGTCGATGAGATGGTCGGCAATGAGGCCGCACCCGGTGGGTAGGACGGTCATGCCAGCGATCGGCAGGGGGATCGTTGCTTCGCAGGAACCGTCACCCAGCCTTGAACATTGGGCATGAAAGATGGTCGTTCGGCAGTCGGAGCGCCCTCCCCTGCCCTTAGCGCGCGATCTGGCCCTGAAGCACCGCCGCATCGTGGCGCAGGGCTTCGATCATGAAGCGCCAGATATTCGCGGCGTCGCTGCGATGCCCTTCCTCCGATTCCTCGGCGCCGACATAACGGACGATTTCCGCACCCGCCTCCATCATTGCCGGGCTGGGTTCGTGCAGCGCCGCAATCACCGCCATCAGTTGCGGCAGGCAGGCCCGCCAGTCAGCTTCTACGCCATCCTGTCCCGGGCTGGGTCTGAGCGAGGGCGCGGGCGGCCTGTTCGATCGGGGGTCATGGCGCAATGCTCGCGTCAAGGCATCGCCAGGTCAAGAGGGCGAAATGTGCGAGATATCTCATGGATATCCGATAGCTATCGGATAGCGTTACATATGTCATGACGGGCAGCCGCTCCGCTTGCTCCCGTTCGGGAGCATTGCGCCGCGTAGCGGCGCTTCGACGATGCGCAGGGGAGGGGGTTCAGGTGCGGGATATGCCTGCATCAGGCGGCGCCGTCAGGCGTTGACGTGTTGGCCGGCAAGGCCAACTCCGTTGATTTCTTATCTAATATAGACTTCGTTAGCGGTTGCGGATGGTTTTGAGACTCACGCGCGATGACGTCATGCAAAGCCGCCTCTTCAAGCTGTCGGTCAAGCGCTGCCTCGATCCGGGCGAGTATCTTTGCCAGCATCCCCTTGTCCTGCGCCGCCTTACGGTCCGTTGGGTCGAGTGCGGCGCGCATCAACGCCATCTCGTCGCGGCGTTCGGCCTCGCGCCAGACGACATCGTCGGGCAGGGGGGCGGGGCGCAGCCAGCGTGGCAGGTAGCGGGCCAGCCCCTCGGGCAGGAAAGCGCGATAGATGTTCGATGTCTGGGCATAGCGGGGGCCGGGACCGTCGCCCGGCACCCGTTTGAAGCGGCGCTGGCGCACCAAGAGGCCGATGCCCTCCAGGATGCGTAGCGCCCGCGCCACGGTAGCGCGGCCAAGGCTGGTGGCGGCGGCGAGATGGTCGTAGCTGGGGAAGACCCGGCCCCGGTTGAGGCGCGACAAGGTCAATATTTCTTCCAGCACCCGTACGCTCGCCGCGGTGAGGGTGGTGATGCGCATTTCCACGGGCGTCAGGAGGCGGCCGTCGCTGCGCGCCTCGCGGCGCAGCTGGCGGCCCGCATCAAGCAGGCGCCGCGCCGCGCGCAGCAGCCGGTCGGTCTCGCCCTTGGCCGGAGGCGCGAAAAAGAGATGTTCGACCGTTCCTTCCTCGACACTGTCGCGCAGCACTGGGGCGCCCGTGGGATGGGGCGCACCCGAACGGCCGCTGCGCCGCGCGGCCTTCCTCGATCCCGGCAGATGTGCAGCACCCAGCGCGCCGGCCAGCGCCTCGCCAAAGGCAAGCGTTCCCATTCGTCCCTCCATGCGGAAGGCCGTCACCAGACAAAAAGAAGGCGTGGCGCGAAGCGCGCATCCTTGAAACAAGGTTCGATCTGGCGTAGGAAGACGGGGTGTTGTTGGCTTTTTTAGCCTCCCGGTTCGACGTTTGGCGACGTCGCTCCACCACTCCAATGGATGCCCGGCCTTCGTGCCGGGTGTTCTTTATGTGGTCACGGCCACCCCTTCATCATCACACGCCAGCACATGGCCGGCCATTCGGTTACGGCCGGCGCAAGTCCGGCGACGACCGCAATCATCGCAGCAATTTTCCTACATCGGAAGGGCTTGCAGTTCGTGCTTTCGAGTAGGAATGGCGAAAATCATTCGTGCTTTCGAGTAGGAATGGCGCCGCGATTCGTGCTTTCGAGTAGAAATAGCCGCCTTGGATTCGTGCTTTCGAGTAGAAATGACCCCGTCGCCGCGAATCAGGGGTGGGCGGTCAGGCGGGATCGGGCTCAGGCGTCGGCAAGCCCGTCCTGCGCTTCCGCCAGGGCCGGGGCGCGGCGGGTGATGATGACCCGCGCGCTGGCGGGCCGGCGTCCCGCTCGGCGCGGCTCCTCGTCCGGTGGAGCAGGGGCGGCATCCTCGATCAGGGCGATGTCATAGCCGGGGATCGCATTGGCCGTCGCGATCTGGCGCATGGCGATGCGGAAGTTGGACAGCGGGTTCTGGAAGCCGGTCTGGAGCTTGAGCAGATTGAGGTCGATGTCGAGCGGCTCGCCCTCGACACAGGACGAGCGGGCGACTTCGTAGATGCGCCGCTCGATCGGCCCCAGCTGGAAATAGGTGTTGGCATAGTCGAGCACCTGGCCGTCACGCAAAATGGCGCGAAACAGCCAATCGCAAAGCCGCACCTTGACGGATTTCAGCCGTTTTTCGCCCTTCTGGCCCGAGCGTGCATATTGCAGCCGTGCCTCCGACAGCCAGGAGAAGAAGCCTTCCTCGCCTTCTCCCCCGGCTTCGATATTGGTGCGGATCTGGGTCCCCTGAAGCCGCTCCAGCGCATCGGCCAGACGCGAATAGGAACGGGCGCTGTGGTTGGCGCCGGTGACGCTGAACAGATCGTGCGCGGTGAAGGTGAAGTCCTGTGCGATCGCCATGCCGGACTCCAGCTTCGCGATCATGAGGCTGGCGATATAGAGGACTATTTCCTTGTCGTAGATGGTAGCGACACCGCGCGCGCTCGGCCGCACCTCGATCGATACGGTGGGCGTAGAATAGGTGAGGGGCTTCATCCACGCATTTTTGGCAAGGGCGAAGAAAGGGAAAGCCATGAGCGAGCGCTCGCCGCGGATCTCGCCGACGAGCGGGCTGTCAAGCTGGAACAGGTCGCCCTGCGACGTGCCGGCCATGGTCGCGCCATCCTTCAAGAAAATGCTGCCTTTCCTATTTCTACTCGAAAGCACGAATTGAGAGCCTTGCCGGCCCCATTCCCCGGCCTTTCTGCGATCCGCCCGCTATAGCAGAAAATCCTGCCGGCCAAAGACGCAGGATCGGAGCGCGATGGATCGGCCTATCCGGGATATCCTATCGATATCCCATGGATATCCATCAGGCCATACCTTTCCCTGATCCGACGCCGGGAAGGCTGCTACGCGGAAAGTCATGGCGTTGCGCTCTTGGCTGTTGCAATCGCCCCGGCAGTGCCCATAGCGATGGCATGGACGCGACAAGGGGCCTGGCGAACCAGATGGTGACAATTACTTCTGCCGGTGGTGACCGGCTTATCACCCCGGTCATCCTGGCAGGCGGATCGGGCACGCGCCTCTGGCCGCTGTCACGCAAATCCTATCCCAAGCAGTTCGTACCACTGCTGGGCGAGGCAACCCTGTTCCAGTCCGCCGCGCGCCGCCTGTCGGGCGGTACCGATCAGTTCCGCTTCGCAGCGCCGCTGGTGCTGACCAATTCGCTGTTCCGCTTCATCATCGCCGAGCAACTGGCGCAGGAGGGGATCGACCCGCAGGCGATCCTGATCGAACCGGAAGGCCGCAACACTGCGCCCGCCATCCTCGCCGCCGCGCTGCATCTGGTAGCGACCCAGCCCGACGCCATCATGCTGGTCGCCCCGTCAGACCATGTCATCGACGACAGCGATGCCTTCCAGGCCTCCGTGGACAAGGGGCTGGCCGCGGTCGCGAGGGGCGACCTCGTCACCTTCGGCATCCGTCCGACCCGGGCTGAAACCGGTTATGGCTATCTGGAGGTCGCAAGCCCGCTGGATGGGACAGGCGATCCGATCAGGCTGGCGAGCTTCGTCGAAAAGCCCGATGCGGCCCGCGCGCAGGCGATGCTGGCGACCGGCAACCATTTGTGGAATGCGGGCATCTTCCTCTTTGCCGCCCGCGACATCATCGCCGCCTTCGAGCGCCATGCGCCCGCGCTGCTGGAAACGGTGAGGCGCGCGGTCGCGGAGGCGCAGGCGGACCTCGGCTTCCTGCGGCTGGCGGCCGAGCCATGGGCGGCGGCCGACACCGTGGCGATCGACTATGCCATCATGGAGCGGGCCGACAATCTGTCGGTCGTCCCTTATGATTCAGGCTGGTCGGACCTGGGGGACTGGGAATCGGTGTGGACCCATATGCGGCCCGATGCGCGAGGTGTCGCCCTGTCCGGCGCGGCGACGGCGCTTGATTGCCGGAACACGCTGCTCCGCTCGGAAAATGAGGGGCTGGAGATTGTCGGCCTCGGCCTCGATAATATCGTCGCGGTGGCGATGAACGACGCGGTGCTGATCGCCGACAAGTCGCGCACGCAGGATGTCCGCAAGGTGGTGGAAGCGCTCCAGGCGCGCGGCGCGGTACAGGCGGAGACTTTTCCGAAGGATCATCGCCCCTGGGGCTGGTATGAAAGCCTGCTGGTGGGCAGCCGTTTCCAGGTGAAGCGGATCACCGTGCTGCCCGGCGCCTCGCTCAGCCTCCAGAGCCATTTCCATCGGTCCGAACATTGGATCATCGTCGAGGGCACGGCCAAGGTCACGCTGAACGAGGATGTGTCGCTGCTGACGGAAAACCAGTCCGTCTATATACCGGTGGGCGCACGGCACCGGATAGAAAATCCAGGCCGCATCCCCATGGTATTCATCGAGGTCCAGACCGGCCCCTATGTCGGCGAGGACGACATCGTCCGCTATGAGGACCGCTACGCGCGGGGATGAAGGGGATCGCCCGGCCATGCTGAGCAGCCCTGTCGACGGCCCCGTCATCGCCAGCGGCGCGAGCGCGGAACTGATCGCGCTGGACGCTGGGCGCGTGCTCAAGCGTTTCCGCGCCAGCGTATCGGACGACATGATAGCGCGGGAAGCGGCGGCGTCGGTCCATGCCGCCGCCTGCGGCGTGCCGACCGCCGCGGCGATAGGGCAGCAGGCGGGGGAGGGGGGACGCGGGATCGTCTATCCCCGTCTGGAAGGTGCGACCGTCATGGCCTGGATTCGCCGCAACCCGATGGGCGCGGGCCGGGCGCTGGATGGGATGGCCGCGATCCACCGCGCCATCCATGACGCGCCGGCGGGATCGCTGCGCCCGCTGAAACAGGTGCTGGCGACCGACATCGCCTATGGCCCCGCGCCCCTGTCCGTTCAGCGGTCAGCGATCGCCTATCTGGACGGGCTGCCCGACGCGGCGGCGCTGACCCATGGCGACTTTCACCTCGGCAATGTCATGATGACGCCGCAGGGGATGCGGGTGATCGACTGGTCGAAAGCGGCGGCGGGGCATCCGGCCGCCGATGCGGTGCGGTCCGAAATGCTGATGCGCTTCGGCGTCGGGCCGACCGACTGGGTGACGAACCTGTGGCGCGACTGGGCGGCGGGGCGGATGCGCCGGGCCTATCTTGCCCGATCGCCCGTCACGCCGCACGAACTGGATCAGTGGCGCCCAGTCGTGGCGCTGGCCTGGATGCGCGCGCGCGACGCGGGCCGCACGTCGGCCTTCCTGCGCTATCTGGACCGCGCGCTGCGCCGCAGCGGCATCGACCCGCTGGCCTAGGCCACAGGCTTTTCCAGCACGGCCAGGCTCTGCCAGAAAGGCGGATGATGCCGGTCGTCAGACCCGTCGGTAAAACACGGCTCGGAAAAGCCCGCCTCCCGCGCGAAGCGGCGTATCCACTCGCGGTGAAGAAAGGCGTCGAGATGCTCTGCCTGATGCCCGGCGCGCAGATGGTCGAGATTGGCGTGCCACACCCGATCATGCAGCGACTCTTCCAGTTCGAGGAAGGAAAAGATCATCTTGCCGCCGGGCTTGAGCGCCCGGAAGGCGTCAGCCATGTAGAGATAGGATTCACCCGGATAGAGATGGGTGAAGACCGACCAGTGAAACACCATGTTGAGCGACGCATCGGGCGCGACGATCTGCGGCGTGACGTTGAGCAGCGTGACATAGCCGGGGCATTGGCTGGACAGTTCGTCCAGCAGTTCCTGCACGACATCCGCGCCGGTATAGCGGCCCTGCCATCCTGCGCGCACCAGCGCCTGCGCCGTGCGGCCGCAGCCGCACCCCAGATCATAAACCGCCATGCCGTCAGTCAAGCCATGGTGGCGCAGGACCGCGACATGGCCATCCCCGATGGAAACGAAATCCGCCATCGTGGGCGCGCCGATCGCCTGCGCCAGCGCCAACGCCGGATCGTCGGGCAGCGCCTTGAGCTTGGCGCGCACCAGCGCCCGATAGTCGCGGACGCTGTGGCTCTGGCGATCCTGCTTGCGAGCGCGGCGGCGAAGGCGGGACAGCCAGCGCATGATGATCTCCGGGAAAAGGTCGTTGCGTCTTCTGCATGAGCGACAGGAGATTGCAAGGGTCGGACAAGATAGTGCTCGTCAGGCTTCAGCAACAGGCACGGCTTTCTGCTTTCAATCATTGATAAAGGACATTATCACATAATGGCTCCGTTTCCGATCGGGTCGCCATGCTTTCTTCGCTCCAAACCACTTCTGTCGCCCTTCCGCCGATCGTCGCGCAGGCGCCGCCGCATGTGCATGTGCGCTTCCTGGAGTTTTTCGCGGCCGCCATCCGCAACGCCCATACCCGCCGTGCCTATGCGCGGGCAGCGCGGGATTTTCTTGCCTGGTGCTTCGACCATGGCGTGCGCGATCTGGCGGAGATCGGGCCGATCCATGTCGCCGCCTGGGTGGAGATGCTGGGCCGGTCTCTCGCCGCGCCGAGCGTCAAGCAGCGCCTCGCCGCCATCCGCCATCTGTTCGACTGGCTGGTGACGGGGCAGATCGTCGCGACCAACCCCGCGGGTAGCGTGCGCGGTCCGGCGCACAGCGCGCGTACCGGACGCACCCCGGTGCTGGAAGCGCAGGAGGCACGCGCCCTGATCGACGCGATCGACGTGACCGGCGCGGCGGGCCTGCGCGACCGGGCGCTGATCGCGCTCATGATCTTCAGCTTCGCACGAGTGGGCGCGGCGCTGGCAATGAAGCGGGAGGATCTGTTCGTGCAGGGGCGGCGGCTATGGCTGCGCCTGCATGAAAAAGGGGGCAAGCGGCATGAAATGCCCTGCCATCATCAGCTGGAGGAATATCTGCTCTCCTATATCGAGCAATGCGGCTTGGCCGAAGACAGGGCGCCGCTATTCCGGACCATCGACCGTAGCACACGGCGCCTGAGCGATCGGGCGCTGACCCAGGCCGAGGCGCATGCCATGGTCCGCCGCCGCGCCCGCGCCGCCGGCATCGCCACGCGCGTGGGCAATCACAGTTTCCGCGCGACGGGCATCACCACTTATCTCAAAAATGGCGGCACGCTGGAAAATGCCGCCGCCATGGCGAACCACAGCTCAACCCGGACAACCCAGCTTTACGACCGCCGCCGCGACGAGATCAGCCTGTCGGAAGTGGAGAGGGTGCGGATCTGAGGATGCTTCCGCGTCGGACGGCGGTTTTGCAGACAATATCGCGTGTTTTCAGACTTGATGGCACCATCAGCAATGCTCAATCACCCCTGTTGACATAAAGTGCATTGTTGATATTGTCTGTATGTAACTACAATTAAGTGGCCTATGACCGTCACCTTCACCAGCAGGGAGTTCAACCGAGATCCGGGCAGCATCAAGCGCGCCGCATTGTCGGGTCCCGTGTTCATCACTGATCGAAACAAGCCCTCGCTCGTTGTGCTGGCGATTGAGGATTATGAGCGACTGGCAGGGCATGGTGCATCCCTGTTCGATGTCCTCATGCCGGAGGACGACCAGACTTTCGAGTTTGAGCCACCCAGGGCCAGCATGAAGGGGCGCCCGGCGGACCTGGATTGATGTTCCTCATCGACACCAACGTCATTTCCGAAAGCCGCAAGGTCCGGTCCGGCCGTGCCGCGCCTGAAGTCGTGGCGTGGCTCAAGGCCACGAACCCCGGCACCACGTTCATTTCCGTTATCACGCTGTTCGAACTTGAACTCGGCGTGGTACGCGCCGAACGGCGCGACCCTGCCCAGGGCGAAATATTGCGGCGATGGCTCGACCATATCGTCAAACCGGGCTTTGCCGGACGCGTGCTCGCAATCGATTCAACCGTCGCGATCACTTGCGCTGGGTTGCAGGTTCCAGATCCGGTCAGCGAACGCGATGGCTGGATTGCGGCGACGGCCCTGGCACAGGGCCTGACAGTCGTGACGCGGAATGTTGCGGATTTTGCGGCGACCGGCGTTGCCATCCACAATCCCTGGTCGAGCGACTGAGAGCCAAATACTGACCCCCTCCAACGCCTTCTAAGGCAAGGTCAGGGCGACATTCACCCGCACGCGCCAAGGGGCATCATAGCCCGGAAAGGGCTGGATCAGCGTGCGGTGGGCAGACAGGTCGAGGTTGAGCGGCCCTTGCTGCACCCGCACGCCCGCACCCGCCGAGGCGAGGTCGAACTGGCCGCTGCGATAGAGCGGCCGCTCGTTGTAATAGGCACGGGCAGCATCGACCGCGCCGTAAAGCTGGATGTCGCGGCCCTTGCCGGATGCCGCACTCCACACCAGTTCCGCCGCGCCTGCCAGAGCGCTGTCGCCCACCAGCGTAGCGGGATCATAGGCGCGGCCAAAGCCGGTGCCGCCCAGCGCGACGCCATCGGCCTGAGACAGCGCATCCGGCGAATATTGCCCCATCGCGCGCAGGCGCAGCGCCGCCGATCGGCCGATCATGCGGTCATGGCTGGCTTGCGCCTCCAGCTTGGTGAAATGCCGGGCGGCCATCTGCCCGCTGATCCGCACCGGCGCGAAGGGGGCTGAGCGGGTCGCCTTGACCTGAACATTGCTGACGGCGCGGGGCGTGTCGCGCTGCCAGCGCAGCCCGGCGTTAAGGCTGGTGGTGCTTTCCCCGTACAGCCGATACCCCCCGAAATGCGTCTCGCTGCTTTGCCGGCTGATGCCGATGGAGGCCAATATCCAGTCCTGCCTGCTCACAAACAGCGGATAGGTGAGGCCTGCGCTCATCCCATGGGCGTCGCTGCCTAGGCGATAGGCGGAAATGGCGCTTCCCGATGCGACTGCGGACAGGTCGAGCGTCACGCCCCGCCGGCCCAGCGGCAGGGTATAGGCGGCCGCCATCGCCCAGAGCTGCCCGTTAAGGCCGCGCAGCCCCTGAACCGCCATCTGGTCGCCGGCGCGCAGGACGCTGTTGCGCAGGCCGGTTGCCTGCACCTGCGCCCGCCCCGTGACCGGTTGCCCGTCATTGTGCAGCAGCAGGCCGAAGCGGCCGAGATCGCCGGCGACATGGAAATGGATTTCCAGCCCGCCCGGCGTCGTGCCGGGTGCCATGGTCGCTTCGACCCGGGCGCCGGGAATCGCCTGGATCAGCCGCAGCGCGCGGTCGAGCCGCTTCCGACTGAGCGGCGCCGTCCCCCGGTCGAGCGAAGCGGCGAGGGCGCGCACGCGGCCGCCAATGCCACTATCCGGCCCGGTGAAGCGCAGCCGTTCGACCCGGCCCTCGCGCACCTTGACGCGCAGCCGGCCCGCCGCGTCGATCGCCTCAAGATCGATGAGGTAGATCGCCACGTCGCTGCGCGCATAGGCGCCGGCGAGCGCGGTCGCCAGACGCTGAAGCCCGGCGGCGTCGGTGGGCTGCCCCAGAAAGGATCGAACGGCCGTCTGCAATTGCGGCGCGATGGAGGAGCCGGCGATATCCAGCGCGACCAGCGGGCGGGCCGTTGGGACGGAGGCCGGCGAGGGCATGGCGGCGGGGGAAGGCGCGGCGCTCATCCCGAACAGGAGAGAGACCGCGCACAGCCAGCCCCGACGCGCGAACCGATGGAGCGACATAGGTCGTCAGGACGATGCCGGAGCCGTTCGCAGGAACGGCTCCGGTTCGGCTTATTGGATGAGCGGCGCGGTCAGCGCATCGACCGGTGAGCTCAACTGCAGGTCGGTGCCATTGGGGGAATTGGTCTTGAGCAGGGTCGTGTAGAGGCCCAGCGTCTTGTTGGGACCGAGCAGGCGGATACTGGTGCCGGCATCGTTCGCCGCGCCGACCTGGTTGGACAGGATGCTGATACCGACGGGCGCGGTCGGCTCGTTCGGGCCGAGCAGGGCAGGGCCATTGCCGATCTGTATGCGTATCGGAGCAGTCTGAGTTTGCAACTGCGCCTGTGCCACCGACAGATTGGCCGCACCCGCCATTCCGACAATCGCAATCGTTACCGTAACCATCTTGTTATTGGTACGAAACATTTTCCGCATGTCATCCTCCTTACAGCCCCCTCACAGTCAAATTACGAACAGCAAGGGCATATGTATCCTTAAAATGATAGTTAACATCAAGTATAACATAATTAATTTCGTGATGCTTACTATCTTCTCAGGAGATAATTCGAATAGGTTTTCCGGATTAACAAAACATGTTGGGAGACAGGCTTGATATGTCCGAAATGCCCAAGATCATCTGGTGCTGCTGGTTCCAGGGTCGAGAACAGGCTCCCCACCTGGTGCGCAGTTGCCTGCACAGTTGGGAGGCGCGCAATCCGGGCTGGGAGGTGCGTTGCCTCGATCGTCACAGCGTAGCGCGCTATGCCCCGGCGCTGACCGACTTCGACCTTAACAGCCGATCGGTGACGGCCGCGTCGCTGTCCGACATAGTGCGGCTTTCCCTGCTGCACGAATATGGCGGCGTGTGGGTTGATGCCACGGTCTTTTGCAACCGCCCGCTCGACGAATGGCTACCCGGCCATATGGCGGAAGGCTTCTTCGCCTTCGACCGACCCGATCGGCCGCTCGCCAGCTGGTTCCTGGCCGCCGCGCCATATGATCCGGTCATCGCCCGATGGTTCGCCGCCGCGATGGACTATTGGGAAAACAGGTCCGAAACGGATGATTATTTCTGGGTCCATAATCTGTTCGGCGCATTGTTGGCTACCGATGCACAGGTCGCAGCGCGATGGGCCCGGGTGCGCGGCCAGTCCGCCCTGCCGCCGCACCAGATCCAGGATCTGGGTATGCTGACCCCGGCGGCCGAGGCGGCCCATCTGGTCGACTGGTCGCTGCCGATGTTCAAGCTGACCTATCGTTATCCCGAGGCAGAGGCGGCGGACGATTGCCTGCTGCACCGGCTGATCGGTGCGCCGGACACCACGCCAACGCCCCCCCCCCCAACGGCCGCGCCGCAGGCCGGTCCCCGCCCGATGGCGTCGATCAGCGTCGGCACCGAAAATCTGGGCGATCACGTCCAGATCATCGCGGCGCAGCGTCTGCTGGCGCGCCATGGGCTGACCCCTGACCTCTATGTTAACCGCGACACGCAGCTGGCCGATCCGCCGCCCGTGCACGGCCCACTGCCGATCCTGATGAACGGATGGTTCAAGAGCGGCAACGCCGGATGGCCGCCCCATCCCTCCTATGCGCCGATTTTCCTCGGCTTCCACATCCGCCTGTTCCAGAGCCCGGCCTTGCTGTCCGAGGAAAGCCTGGCCCATTATCGCGCGCATGGCCCGATCGGCTGCCGCGACGACTATACGGCGGGGCTGCTGGCCGACCATGGCATCGACAGCTTCGTGTCCCATTGCCTCAGCCTCAGCCTTCCGCGCCGGATCACGCGCGACGGGCGAGACCGCATCTTCGTCGTGTCGCGCGACGAACAGCTGGCGCAGGTGATGCCGCCGGATCTAGGTGTCTTTACCTCGATCCTTCATTATAGCGGCGATCATGATTTCGCCCGCAACATGGCGCGGGCGGAGGCGCTGCTGGCGCGTTACCGGGACGAGGCGGGGCTGATCGTGACGTCACTGCTCCACTGCGCGCTACCCGCCATCGCCATGGGCATCCCCGTCATCATGTTCCATCCGCCCGCCAGCCCCGCCGGACGGCAATCGGACATGGAGCGTTTCTCCGCGCTGGCGCGGCTGATCCCGATCCATGATGTCGCGGACATGGCGGCGGTCGACTGGTCGCCCGAACCTGTGGATGTGGGTGCAATCAAGCTGGCGATGATCGACCGGCTTGGCGCGGCGCTGGCGGCGCAGGGGCTGGGCCAGGGCCGCGCGGTCGGGCCGATCGCGCCTTCATCGATCCTGCCGCCCGGCGCACGCAAGGCGACGGCGGCCTGAACCGGCCTGACCGGGCGCACGGGCGTCCGGTCAGGCAAAAAGGATCATTCCGCCATCACGCCGCGCAGATAGCGGCCATAGTCGGACTTGCCGAGCTTGGCGATCGCCTTTTCCAGGCCGGCATTGTCGATGAAGCCCTGACGGTAGGCGATTTCTTCGGGCGCCGCGATCTTGAAGCCCTGGCGCTTTTCCAGAACGCGGACGAATTCGGCCGCATCGAGCAGGCTGTCGGGCGTCCCGGTGTCGAGCCAGGCATAGCCACGGCCCATGATTTCAACATGGAGATCCCCGCGCTCCAGATAGACACGGTTGACGTCGGTGATTTCCAGTTCGCCGCGTGCCGAAGGCTTCATGTTTGCAGCGATGTCGACGACCTTCTCGTCATAGAAGTAGAGGCCCGTGACCGCCCAGTTCGACTTCGGCTGCTCGGGCTTCTCCTCGATGGTGACCGCCCTCATCTGATCATCGAAGCTCACAACGCCATACCGCTCAGGATCGTTGACATGATAGGCGAAGACGCTCGCCCCTTCCTTGCGCGACGACGCGCTGGCGAGGATTTCGGGCAGGCCGTGGCCATGATAGATATTGTCGCCCAAGATCAGAGCCGACTGTTGCCCGGCGACGAAATCGGCGCCGATGATATAGGCCTGCGCCAGGCCGTCGGGGCTGGGCTGCACTGCATATTCCAGGGTCATGCCCCAGGCCGAGCCATCGCCCAGCAGCGACTGGAAAGCAGGCAGGTCGCGCGGGGTCGAAATGATGAGCACCTCGCGGATCCCCGCCAGCATCAGCGTGCTGAGCGGATAATAGATCATCGGCTTGTCATAGACCGGCATGAGCTGCTTCGAGGTCGAAAGCGTCATGGGATAGAGGCGCGTACCGCTGCCCCCGGCAAGAATGATACCCTTCATGTCGTCAAGTCCCCAGAAAATCAGTGTGTCACGGGTTGCAGTCGGTCCATCACCTCGTCCAGCGAGGTGTGCCAGTCCGGCAGCGCCACGCCATGGAGGCGGGCGATACGGCCGCAGTCGAGCCGCGAATTGGCCGGACGGGTGGCGGGCGTGGGATAGTCGGCAGTGCCGATCCGGCGCACGGTGGCGCTTGGCCCGCCGCGCGCGGCGGAAGCGGCGAAGATCGCCTCGGCGAAATCCGCCCAGCTACCCTCGCCCTGCGCGGTCATGTGGAAGACACCGCGCAATTCCGGGCTACTATCGGCTACCAGATTGGTAGCCACCTGAAAAATGCCGTCGGCGATGGCGAGCGCGCTGGTGGGATTGCCGTGCTGGTCGGCGACCACCGACACTTCGTCGCGGTCGCCGGCAAGGCGCAGCATGGTCTTGACGAAATTGCCGCCGAACGGGCTGTAGACCCATGCGACGCGCAACGCGACGCTGTCGTCATGACCCTCCAGAACGGCCCGTTCGCCCGCCAACTTGGACGCGCCATAGACGCCGGTGGGGCCGGTGGGATCGCTTTCGGCATAGGGGCGGTCCAATGTCCCGTCGAACACATAGTCGGTCGAGATGTGGATGAGAGGCACGCCCAGAGCCTTTGCCGCCTGCGCCACCGCCCCCGCGCCCGCGCCATTGACGGCATGGGCAAGGTCGCTCTCGCCCTCCGCTTTGTCCACCGCTGTGTAGGCGGCGGCCGATACGATGACGTCGGGCGCAGCCTTGGTGAGCACCCGCACAACCGAGGCGGGATCGGCAAGGTCTAGGTCAGGGCGGCCGATCGCCACCACCTCATGCCCCGCCGCGGCGCCTCGTTCGATCAGGCTGGTGACGACCTGCCCCGCCGTCCCCGTGACGGCTATCTTCATGCAGGCACCTTGGCGCCCGCAGCCTTTTCCAGACCCAGGCGCTGGCCGTCATACTGCTCGCGCAGCGGCTGCCACCACCATTCATTGTCCAGATACCAGCGCACAGTCTTTTCGATGCCGCTGTCGAAATTCTCCCGCGCGCGCCAACCCAGCTCATTTTCCAGGCGGGTGGCGTCGATCGCGTAGCGGGCATCATGGCCGGGACGGTCGGTGACAAATTCGATCAGCTCCTCGCGCGGGCGGTCGCCCGGCACCAGCTGGTCGAGAACGGCGCAGATGCGGCGCACCACGTCGATATTCTTGCGCTCGTTGCGGCCGCCGACATTATAGGTCTCGCCCGGCTCGCCCTTCTCGATGATGAGGTCGAGCGCGCGGGCATGATCGTCGACATAGAGCCAGTCGCGGATATTCTCGCCCTTGCCGTAGACCGGCAGCTTGCGCCCCTCCAGCGCGTTGAGGATGGTGAGCGGGATCAGCTTTTCAGGGAAGTGGTACGGCCCGTAGTTGTTCGAGCAGTTCGACACGACCACCGGCAGGCCATAGGTGCGCTGCCACGCCTTGGCGAGATGGTCGGACGCGGCCTTCGACGCCGAATAGGGCGAGCTGGGATCGTAGGGCGTGGTTTCCTCGAACAGCCCTTCGTCGCCGAGCGAGCCATAGACTTCGTCGGTCGAGACATGGAGGAAGCGGAAGGCCGCCTTCGCCTCCCCCTCAAGCCCGTTCCAGTAGCCGCGCGCGGCCTCCAGCAAGGTGAAGCTGCCCACGATATTGGTCTGGATGAAATCGGCCGCGCCAGTGATCGAGCGGTCGACATGGCTTTCGGCAGCCAGATGCATGATGCGATCGGGTTTGAAGCCAGCGATCGCCGCGTCCATCGCCGCGCGATCGCAGATATTGGCGTGCAGGAACTGGTGGTTGTTCTTCCCTTCCACTTCCTTGAGCGACGCTTCGCACCCGGCATAGGTCAGCGCGTCGATGGTGAGGACGTCATAGCCCTTTTCGAGCACCAGATAGCGAACGAGGGCAGAGCCGATGAAGCCGGCACCGCCGGTAACGATCACGCGCATAGGTTATTTGCTCCAGCTGAAATAGGCGGGAAGGTCGGTCAGCAGCGGCTGCCTGCGGTCCTTGGGCGAAAGGGTATCGGGATCGGCAACATCGGGCCAGACAATGCCGATCGCCGGGTCGTTCCAGGCCAGCCCCTTGTCGCATTCGACATTATAATAGCTGCCGGTAACCTTGTAGCAGATGACGCTGTCGGGCTCGAGCGAGCAGAAGCCATGGGCAAAGCCCGGCGGCACCCAGAGCTGCTTGCCATTGTCCGGCGTCAGCGTTTCGCCGACCCACTGGCCGTAGGTCGGCGATCCGGTGCGGATGTCGACCGCCACGTCGAACAGCGCGCCGGCGGTGCAGCGTACCAGCTTGCCCTGGGCGTGCGGCTCACTCTGAAAATGCAGGCCGCGGATGGTGCCAACCTTGGCGCTGCGCGATTCATTGTCCTGCACGAAGCGATAGTCGCCGATATGCCGGGCAAACAGATCGGCGCGGAAGGTTTCCGCGAAATAGCCGCGCTCGTCGCCGATATGGCGGGGAATGAGAAGCGTGACGCCGGCGATATCGTAGATCTGGACTTCCACATTACCCTCTTGATTAAGAAGCAACTTATCTCATCAGTTGCTGTTCTGGATCACCGACACCGCGCTGGTCACGGTCAGCACCGGCGAGAATAGCTGGCTGATAAGCTGGACGAGCTTGCTCGGCTGATTGGCCGCAGCATTGCCGAAATAGAGGACGTCCTTGTCCTGCATGGTGAATTTCTGGGCCAGAAAATAAGCGCCGGTCTGCATCATGTTGAGATGATAAACCCGGGGAGTCTCCCGCCCTTCGGCATCGCGCACATAGCGGAAGAGGAAGATGGCGGCGGGATCGCCCAGATTGGGATTGGCACCGCCGGCGGTCGCTACTGCTTCGGCCAGCGACACGGTTGAGCGGCGGAAGGGCACCTGCTCCACCCGGCCCGACGCGCCCAGGATCGAATAGGTGCGCGGATCGTCCACCAGCATCAGCCGGTCACCCGGACGAATACGCACGTCGAGCGCGGGATTTTCGACCATGTCGTTGACGCGCACGTCGGCAGTCGTGTCGCCACGCATGATACGCACCATCAGATCCTTGGAACTGCCACGATAGCCGCCGGCAAGTGCGATCACGTCCGAGAGACTTTCCCGATTGGTCTGAAGCACGAGCCGGCCCGGCCTGGCCACCTCACCGCCGACGATGATCGAATTGGTGATCGCCTGGCTCATCGTCACGATGACCTGCGGATTTTGCGACAGGCGACGCAGGGAATTGCGGATCGTCGCCTCGACCTCGCCCGTGGTCAGACCCGCGACATGCAGGGTACCCGCATAGGGAATGGAGATGTCGCCCAGGTCGTCGACGCGCGTGGGCGGCAGCTTCTGCACCTGAACGCCCGGAGGCGCGAGTTGGCCGGCAGCGGAGGCGGCCGCACCGCTGGCGAATAGGGTCACGCCAGCTTCATAGATATTGATGTCGAGAATATCGCCTGGCCCGACCATGTCGGTGGGCGAAGGCGCAGACACCGGCAGGAGGGTGGCGGGCGTCGCGCTGGCGACAGGCGGCGGCAGATCGGCCGCGTCGCGGATCTGCACCAGTTCGATCGGTGCGGAACCATCCTTGGGCGCGGCCGCCGACTTGCGGATCTGGCCGCCGGTGGGGCCGCTGGAGGGCAGGGTGGCGCAGCCTGCAAGCCCGGCAAGAATGGCCAGATATACGCTGTTCTTAAGGTGCATAAGTATAATGTCTCGAAAGGCTGCGGCTTGTTCGCGCATCGCCTTAGCATCGCGATCGAAGAATGGACAATAGTAACAGATGCGATGACCGTTGGCGCGGCACGCCTGCCCAGCAACCATGCATTCACCCACGCCGCCAAGCCGCACCATAGCATGTTAAAGACGTCAAAGAATGTCGTAGATAGCAAGAGCCTCATCAACGTCGTCGTACATCGTGGCAATTCCACCATGCAGGATGATAGCTCGATTACAAAATTGGCGGATGAAGTCAGGCCCATGCGACGCGAATAAAAGTGCGCGCTCCTGCCGCTTTTCAAAAAATTCGGCCTGACTCTTCCTTTGAAAATTCTGATCGCCGACCATGATGACTTCGTCGATCAGATAGCAATCAAATTCAATCGCCAATGACAATGCAAAAGCCAGTCGCGCCCGCATGCCGGAGGAATAGGTCTTGACCGGCATCCGCAACTGCCGTCCCAATTCCGAGAAATCCTCCACAAATGCGCGCAGATCCGCATAGTCCCGATTGTAGATGCGCGCGATGAACCGCGCATTGTCATATCCCGTCAAGCTGCCTTGGAAGCCGCCGCCAAACCCCAGGGGCCAGGAACAGCTCATCTGGCGGACGATGCGGCCGGCAGTGGGCATTTCCACGCCTCCGACAAGCTTGATGAGCGTCGACTTTCCGGCGCCGTTGCGCCCCAGAAGACCTATGCGCTGCCCGGGATGAATGGAGAAGTTGACGTCGCGCAGGACGGTTTTCTTCTTGTAGGCCTTGTGGACATGCTCGCACGCAATCATTCGACCACCATCGTCTTGCGGACATGACTGCACAGGGCCAGGCCGACAATCAGGCAGATGGCCGAAATGGTCAGCGGAACGGCTACGCTATAATAGGGGCGCACTGCATTGCCGAAGACGCCGTACCGAATCATCTCCATCGCGTTCACCATGGGCGACCACAAAGCGACATCCCGCGCAGCAGGTGTCAGCCACGACGCCAGGTTGAAGGTGCCGGAGAAAGGAATGGCCAGATACACCGTAACCGGGAGCAGTTTCTCGAGGATTTCCGACATTTCCGACAGCGGCGCGATGATGAAGGCGACCGACAGGACAAAGAGGAAATATAGACCCCAACCCAGCAGCGCCACACCGATGTCATGCGGAACAGGAAACAGGCCCACCGCTGAAAGGACCGTGCCCATGAACAGCCAGGCCATTGTCGTACCGATGAATTCGATCAGCACGCGCACGAAGACAAGATCTATCAGCTTGACCTGCCGATGATACATCAGGCTGCCATTGGCGATGAAGACGCTGACGCATCGGCTGAAGGTATTACGCAGGAATGTCAGTGGGATATAGCCGCTTACCACGAAAGCGACGATGCCGATCCCATGTTCTTCAGGCCCCTTTATGAAGGTCCAGAGCAGACCGACAAGGCCTGCAAACAACATGGGTTCGGCCATCATCCAGAGAAAGCCGATATTCTCTCGCCCGAAGCGCGTGACGAGCTCGCGAAGCATCAGGGCCTTGATGACCTTGCCCTGTATCTCTAGCCCCGATCGCAGCCGGTCCATCAATCTTCCGGTGCATGTTCGAGGATACCGACTATCAGCATCCAGCCCACCAGATACAGGCACAGGGATACGCCGATGACGGTGAGAATCTGTTTCAGCCGCGCCGGAAGGATTGCCTGGTCGGGCTTGTCAGGCTGCACGATGCGTTCAAGATAGAATTGCTGCCGCTGCGCGTCCGCGCGCGCGCGCTCCAGCGAAGCGCTGGCGGTGGTCAGCATCTGGGTCGCGAACTCCTGCTCGACCGCATTCGCCTCATAACCGCTCAGCTTGGAGGCGATGCCCGAATTGCTTCCGACAACCTGCAGATTTTGCGCAGCGATCTGGGCCGAGATGGCAGCAACTTGCTGCCGCAGCGCCGGCAGGGAGGGGTTTGAAGGCGTGATCCGGGCGATTGTGGCAATTTGCGCCTGCAGCGCGGCCCTTTGGGCCTCCAGCCCGCTAGATATCTCCAATACCCCCTTCGCTTGCTGCTGAGGATCCAGCAGTTCGGAGCTGTTGCGATATTGCCCGAAATTGATCCGCGCCGCCCGCACACGATCTTCCGCGATGGCAACACGCTTTTCGGCCTCAACGATGGCCTGGCGGTTGGCGCGCCCATTGAGCCTGTTGACGAGTTGCTCGCTGAGCTGGAGGAGATACTCGTTCAGGATATAGGCGTCATCGGGATTGAACGCCTTGACGGTCATCACCGCATTGGATGTGTCATGATCGAGGTGAACATCGACCATCTTGTTGAAATATTTGTGCAGGTTTTCAAAACTATTTTCGCGCAAGGGCGCGGGAAAGCGGCTCAACGGATCTATCTCTGAAGCCATGAAGCGGGCTTTCACGTCGATCCGCCTGGACAAATCCGCCAGAGCGTCCCGCGAGCGCAGATAGTCGATAACCTCGTGGGTCTGCTGCTGCCCCTCCGACAAACCCGTAGTCTGAATGAGGTTGGCGAATGAGGATGTCTGGGATTGTTGGCGACTGGGCGATTTGATGACGAACCGCGCCTCTGACACATAGATGTCCGAGGCGATAAAGCCATAATAGATTGTTGCGAGCAGGGAGGGCAGCACAACGAAGAGCATGAACCAGCGATGACGCATGATTTTGCGCGAAAGTCCGCGCGCCAACACCGGTCCTGCGTCAGCTTCTTGAGGATAGGCTTGGTCGTTAGTCATGGTTCGCTGCTACCTTACAGGCGGACATATTCCGTTCAGCACACGTGTCTGGGTCAAACCCAGTCAGCAGGCCCACAAGGAAGGCGGCAATCCCCGGCTTTGCCCGAATTGTCAATGGACGTCCTGCCGTTTGGCAAGCGCCGCGTGGCGCGTAAAGGAGAATATGACCCAATTGGAACTGTCGCGCCTATCCGTATGCGGCATTTTCCTGCCGCACCATGGCAGATGCCTTGCAAAGATCCGGCCCTTTCAGCCAACGAACAGGTTCGGGTCTGCCCCAAGCCGCACCCACACCCTGCCGAGCGCGAAATCCTCTCGCCAGAGCAAAGGCAAGCCAATATGAGATTTCTGACCGTTTTCCTGCCCTTCTTCAGCCTCGCAAGCCTTTCGACAGGCCAGGCATTCTGCCAAGGCGCCGCGCCGGCGCTCGCAGATGTGCCGCCGCGCGGCATCCTGATCGCCAACCCTGGATCGGAAGCGGACCGCAGCGCGATAGCAGTCCAAAATTCCCCGATGGATGCGAAGTCAGTGTACGGGATAACCATCGCCGACAGCTATAAATTCGCAGACAATATAAGGTCGACCGTCCATTTGAATGACCGAAACAGCCGGTCGATACAACATGGCGCGTCCTATGGTGCCTATGTCTATAATCAGTGCAGGAGGGGAGCGCCTCCTTTTGAATGCAATGGCGTGGGCCTTTTTTCGCAAGCTATTGCCGGCATCGCCACGGCCCAAAATTGGCCGATCAATACGGCGTGCAACGACAATGGCTATGCGTCCGCCTGCGGTAACGAACATGACGTCACCGTCCAAAGTGGATCGGCCATCTACACATTGTGGGCCGGGATCATTCAGGGTCAGGTGCAGCCGGCCAACGCAAATGGCATCCAGCTGTCTCAGGTTCCGGGCGCTGTGGCGCAATGGACCTACGGTTTCACGACCGGCGATGGGGCAGCGCGCAACTTCGGATCGGTAGGAGCACTGGCGGCAAGTGGCAGTAACATTCCCTCCCAGCCTCTCTGGATGAACAGTTTCGACAGGGACGGCCAGACCCATGCCGTCAATATCCAGGCGCTCGATCACGCCCTGATTGTCAGCGACAACAGGCGCCACAACCGAATTCGCCTGTCGCTTGAGGATGGCGGCATTGCCCTTGGGGCCGACGGCGCGTCACAGGATGTCAATGTCAGCCTAGTCCCTTCGGGCAAGGGAAAGGTTATCATGCCTTCTTCCCTAGCTTTGGCGGACGGATCAGTCTGGTCGGCCGCCGGCCTGACCGCAGCGACGGATTTGGATATGGGTGCGCACGCTGTGAGGAATTTATCTGCGATCAGCAGCAAGCCCGGAACCGATTTGTCCCTAGCTTGCCAAGGCACCTGTTCCACCTACATTGCGAGCGGCAGCGTCACCGTCTTGGCGGTAAACGGGGATGGCAACACGGCCAGCCCGGCCAACCCTGCCGCTCGCCTGGGTGACGCGCGCGCACCATGGGCGGCAGCTCACATGCGGCAAGTCCAGCTTGCGCCCATGGCATTTTCCGAGCTTCCCTCGTGCAGTTCCGCCATCCAGGGTACCATGGCTTTTATAACGGACTCGAAACAGGCGATCACCACCTGGCACCAGCGGATCACCCAGGGTGGCGGCAACCACAAAGCCTTCGTCGCCTGCAACGGGTCTGGATGGCACGCATTCGATTACTGACGCCCGGAAAGGTTGCACCTGACCCTGGGAATCACAACCGCCTGGCTCTTTATCGCATCCATCCAGTTATATGCTTGCCGCATCGCAAGGCCCTGACCTCGATGCACGCAATTTTGAATCAGACACTGAAATGTCACTACACCTAAAGTCCCGGTGACCGTCGCGGTGGCTTTTCGGGTCCAACCAAGCTTGCAAGCTCAAGACACCCAATCTAAGGCATGGGTATCGTCCGGCAGGGCATTAAGCTTGGAGAATTGCGTTTGTCCGGTCACGAAGGCAGGGTCTTGGTCTTTGGCGGCGGACTGATCGGCGGAGCAGCGGCAAGAACGCTAAGCGAAGCGGGAAAGTCGGTCACCGTCATCACCAAAGCGCCGTCACTACAGAATTCGCCGCCTATCGACTGGCGATTCGGCGACCTGTCATCGGAGCGGCCCGACGAAATAATGGCAGGGTGCCAGGCTGTGATCTACGCTGCGGGAAGCCTGTCACCCGCCTCTTTGGCTCCCAACATTTCCCAATTGCTAGCGTCCCAGGTCATACCGGTGGTGGAACTGGCCGAACAGGCGGCACGGCTTCACATACCCAATTTCGTGTTCATCTCATCGGGGGGAACCGTTTACGGCCAAACCGATATCGTCCCCACCCATGAAGATGTGCAGACCGCACCGATAAATGCATATGGCATGATCAAGGTGCAGACCGAACAGGCTCTCATGGAAGTCGGCCGTCGATCGGGGATGCGCGTCATCATTCTTCGCGTGTCCAATCCTTATGGTCCCGGGCAGCAAGGGACAAGACGCCTGGGCTTCATCGCCGCTGCTATTGAGGCCGCAGCCCGTGGCGAACCGCTGACGATCTGGGGCGATGGTCTTAGCACGCGCGATTTCATCTACCTTGCCGATGTCGCGAACGCTGTTTGCCTGGCGGCATCCTATCAGGGCCATAGCGATATTTTCAACATTGGCGCGGGAATCGAGACGTCGCTGCTCCAGATTTGCGACCTGGTGAGCAGCATCGGCGGAGTGCCTATTGAAGTACGACATCAGGAAGCGCGGTCGGTCGATGTGCGGCGCAGTGTACTGGATGTTAAAAAAGCGGCTAGCCTACTTGACTGGTATCCCCAGATGTCATTGGAAGCAGGTATCGCATCAACAATTGGTCGTTCCTAAATGACAAATATGTTGCAAATTGTATTTGCTTTATCCAAATGCACTAATTTGGGGCTTTGATTATGCATGACAACATACGAAATGCGAATCATCGTAGTGCTTTTCGCAAGTTTCTTCTTAAATGGGCATCTGCGCTGACTGTTCCATTTGACAAATCATATTATATATCGCGCTATCCTGATATACAGGAAGAAGAAGCCAAGCGCCATTTCCATCGCCAGGGATGGCGTCATGGCTATTCTCCTGACGTTAATTTCGATATGCTTGCCTATCTTGCGGGGGAAGACATTGATGTTGTCAAACGTAGCGAAGATTTAAATCACAGACCGTTCATCCGCGCCATGACGAACGATGTCAGCATACCGCAGCAGGCGCGCAATTTTGCGCAGGATTATATCGAAATTGTCGATTCCGGCTTGTTCGACCGCGCATTCTATCTTGAAAATTACCCGGATGTAATCGGCGATCCTATCGAACATTATCTTCGTTCGGGTTGGAAGCAGGGTTATAATCCCGGACCGGTCTTTTCCACTTCGGCTTATCTTAATTACCATCCGGACGTCGCCAAGGCGGAATATAACCCTCTTCTTCATTATTGCCGGTTCGGAAATGTCGAGAAGCGGTTTGCCGCGCGTGCTGTGCCCTTGTCGCCCAATGAACCCGCGCCGACGCTGACAGAGCCTCACTGCCCGCCTCTGGACGACAATCGCAGAACCTTGCAGGCTGAAATCCGGCAGCGGCTGGCGCCATCCACCAAGAAAGCCTTCATCGCTGGTCCGCAGATTTCGATCCTCGTGCCGGTGTACAATGTCCCAGTCATCTGGTTGCGCCAGATGGTCGAGTCCGTGCAGCATCAGACCTATGATCGTTGGCAGCTGTGCATCGTGGATGATTGCTCCACCTCGGCGGAACTGCGGGCGATGCTCCAGGAACTGCCCGCTTGGGACAATCGTATCCAGGTCGCCATGCGCGAAGCCAATGGCGGTATATCGGCTGCCTCCAACGATTGCCTTGCCCTTGCGACAGGCGAATATGTCGCCCTGCTCGACAATGACGATATGCTCACGAACGATGCCCTGGAAGAAATGGCCAAGGCCATAATCGTCAATGATCAGCCCGACTGGCTGTACAGCGACGAATTCAAGGTTGACGAAGAAAATAACGTATCGGACTTGTTCGCCAAGCCGGACTGGTCACCGTCAATGCTGTTCAACTACATGTACACGGGACATTTCACCCTTTACAAGAAAAGCATTGTCACGGCCGTTGGCGGTTTTCGTTCCGAATATGACTTCTCGCAAGACTATGACCTTGCCTTGCGCATATCGGAAAAGGATGTGCGCGTCGTTCATGTCGAGAAATATCTCTATGCCTGGCGTATGATCGCCACCTCCGCTGCCTCCGGCGGCAAGCCGACTGCCCGGATCAGCAATATCGCAGCACTTCAGGATGCGGTTGACCGGCGCGGCTGGCAGGGCACGGCCACTCCCCTTCCGACTGCCAACCGCATCGTTCGTGATTTTTCGCATGATATCAAAGTGTCAATTGTCATACCGTCCGACAACGAGCATAATATCAGCGCATCTATAAATTCGATTCTGGATGAAACCAATTATACTAATTATAATATAATAATTGTCACCAACAGCAAGATTGTCGGTAATCTTGGGCCGAAATTTAAATCCGATAAAATTATCTGGAAAAATTACGATAAACCTTTCAATTTTTCCGACAAATGCAATGAGGGTGCTACAGCGGGCGATGGAGAATATGTCATTTTCTTCAATGACGATGTCCGCGTCATTACCCCTGACTGGATACAGGGACTGCTGGAATATCTGACGTTGCCAGGTGTCGGCGCGGTAGGGCCCAAATTGCTGTATGAAAACGGCCTGATCCAGCATGGCGGTATGGCCACCGGAATGCGTCGGTTGGTTGGCACCGCATTCCATTGTTATCCCGACAATTCTTCCGTCCATTTCAATTTCGCTCAGTGCGTGCGGGATGTCTCGATCCTGTGCGGCGCCCTGATTGCCATGCCGGCAAAATTGTTCTGGGATATTGGAGGGTTTGACGCGGTCAATGCGCCAATTGGTCATTCCGATGTCGATCTGTGCTTCCGAGTTCGGGAAGCAGGTTATCGCTGCGTTTACACGCCTTATGCCAAACTTGTGCATATCGGTCATGTGTCGATTGGCGAAGAAGAGGCTGTAAAAAAGCCCTTCAAGCGCGATAAGTCAGAAGTGTTTCTATTGAAGCGCTGGTGTGAATATGTTGCGCATGACCCCTATTTCACGCCTGCAATGCGCAGCCTAACCTATATGGATTCGCCCGAAAAGTTTCAGGTCTTTCCTGGATCTGGCGCCGTAAGCAAAGACGATGTCCTAATCCTGTCGCATGACCTTACATCGAGCGGTGCTCCCAAAGTCGCCTATGACCTTGCTCTGTTGATGCAGAGCAAGGGATATTTCGTGACAGTCGCCTCGCCGGTGGATGGCCCTTATCGCGCGAAACTGGTCAAGCACGGCATTACCGTCATAATTGATGAATTGATCCTGACCGGTCATGAAAGCTCGATGGTTCTGGCGCGCAGCTTCGACCTTGTCATCGCCAATACCATCGTTTGCTGGCCTTCCGTCGCTGAATTGGCGAAAACCACCCCCACCTATCTCTATTCGCACGAGACAGAGCTGGTCCATCATTTCGCAAACATCTATCCCGACTTCCTCGATGCCCTTCGCAGCGCGACGCAGATATGGAGCGGCAGCCAGCATGCCGCCGATGCCTTGACCCATTATGGGCTAAAACCGCATATCGTCGAATATGGAGTCGATGACATCACGGCGGCGCAAGTTGACCCTGCAATCCGAATTGCGGTGTTCGGCTCAATCGAACCGCGCAAGGGACAGGATTTGGCGATATTGGGCATGGGGAATGTCGCGCCCGAAATCCGGTCGAAAGCGCGGCTTGACCTTTTCGGCCGAACTTTGGCCGTCAGCTATCATCATCAGGTAGAAGCGATGGCAGAAGGCATCGAGCAAGTGCGTTTCGGCGGCGAACTGGCTTATGATGAATATCGCAAGATATTGTCTGATACAGACATCGTTCTGGTTTGTTCGCGCGACGATACGCTGCCCCTAGTTTCGTTGGACAGCCTTGCCTTGGGCAAAGCCTTGATATGTAGCGCCACGACGGGAACGTCACGCTATCTGGAGCATGAGAAATCCGCGCTTATCCTCAAGCATAACAGTCCGGATGAGATTGCCGACGCCATGACGCGACTGATTACGGATACAGAACTGCGCCATAGGATCGGGGAAGGCGCGAGATCTGTATTTGAGAAATATTTCACACATGACGCCTTTTCAAAGCGCATATTCGAGCGATTTGAAGAAGAGAAACCGATTGCCATCGCTTCTTGATAGTTTTCGGCAAAATATGTGACATGCCCTGGAGCGCATTTTCACGGCCGTGGGTGTAATCTGATGACATTGCGGCAATCGGATTGACAGATTGAAGACGATCCGATTGCCCATGGGCAAAGATCTACCCACCTGCCACGTCGATCAACGTGGCAACTGCCGTCCTTCAGCCATCCCATGGTCGAGATAATGGCGCAGCGGATCTGCGCCCGCGGCGGCGACATCGTGATTTAGAGCGAGATAAGCTCGTCCATCGAACAAGCCGCTTTCCTTGAGACGCTCAAGCTGCCGTCGGCGGCGCCAGCCACTGGGAATGAATGACCACCATCTTGGGCTGTCGATCAACACGCTGTTCACCTGGTGCAGCCATTTTGCGTGATTGTCATGAGTGGCGAACCGCTCTTCTGCCACTAGCAGCTTTTGCACCAACTTCTGGACATGTTCGTCCTGATGATGATGGTCATGGCTAAGCCTTGCATAGCGCGCTTCGGCATCCGCACGCTGCTGGTTGATCGTCGCGGTTTCGTCATAAAGGCTGGCGATATCCGTTTCCGCCCTGGACAGAGCTGCCTTTAACTCTTGTTTTTCCGTTTCATCGCGGGCTGCCTGGCCTCGGGCTGATTTCAATTGCGTTTCCAAAGCGGCCATATGCGCATGGGCGCGCTGCTTCGCGTGCAGCAACGCATCCTTGTCCGCGAGCAGCTCTTCCATGTCCTGACGTGCCTGATCGAGCTCCGCCATCAAATCGGCGATCCGCGCCCTTGTCGCCGATAGAGCGGAGCTGGAGGACGCTCGTGCGGCCTGTTCCCCATGAAGACGCCGTTCCAGATTCTGGACTGCGCGTTCCGCTCTCTCCGCAGCAACCTGATACTCGCGTCGGTCAGCAGCAATCTCGAAAATGTCCGCTCGCGCCTTTTTCAGCCTTGCCTGCACCACTTCCAGTTGGGTGGCCTCCTTGCGCGCTTCGTCCCGTTCTCGACAAGTCTGCTCAATCTCTTCATCGCGCTGGCGAAGCCTGTTTTCCAGCATGGCGATCTGATGGGCCGATTGACGCGCCGCTTCGGCATTGTGCTCATTGCGAAGCTGCATATCCGCAAGGCCGCTTTGGGCCTTCTCAAGCTCTGTCTGCAGGATCGCGACTTGTGCGTCACGCATTGCAAGGGAAGCCGCCGTGTCGGCGGAGGAATGCGTCGCCGTATGAAGCTCGGCCGCCAGTTCCTCCATCCGGGCCATAACGCTGTCGCGCTCGGCCTGCATCTGCGCATGCACGTCCTCGCGCTGCCGCAGTGCCTCCATTTCACCGTGCAATGCGGCGATATGAGCATCTCGATCGGACAGAATACTTGCCATATCAGCGGAGGAGTGCGTCGCCGCATGAAGCTCGGCCTCCAGTTCGCCCAGCCGGGCCATAACGCTGTCGCGCTCGGCCTGCGTCTGCGCATGCGCCGCCTCCCGCTGCCGCAGTCCCTCCATCTCGCCATGCAATGCCGCGATATGGGCGTCGCGGTCGGACAGAACGGTGGAGACATTTTCCCGCGCCTCCACCGCATCCCGTATCTGATCTTGAAGATGCCTTACGGTGTTCTCACGCTCCTCGGTTGCGGCGGCTAGGGCCGCCCGCATATTCTCCAGTTCATCCCTTAATGCATGCCCTCCTCCGGCTCCCAATGAACGGGACCCTGGCAGGATCAGATCTGAAAATGCATCGGACGCAGAATTGAACTGCTGGAAGATGGCATCGAGCTTGGCATGATCCGCCCTATCCTCGCCTTGTTCAGCCCAACGGCGCAGGATCGTGTAGGCCTCTATCGCCCATGGCATAACGACTGGCATCGCAATTGATGGTCGGATGGACGAAGACGAACTGAGAAATTGGTCCATCTCATGCCGCATCTGTGCAGATCGTCTTGGCCAGATAACGCCCAAATCAGATCCTAGTCGCTTGACCAGTCCCGACCAATTTCCCAATAACTGATCGAAATCACAGATGGTGCGTTTGCGGCCACGTGTTTCTACCTCCGCTTCCAGTGTATGGCGCAACCACAGCAACCCAGCATAACCCGGTTCCATCCCATCTCGCTTCGCAAGGGATGCAGCGACCTGCGCTGGATGGCGCAGGCAAAGCAGAAATGCCGGATCAATACTCTCCAATGCAAAAACATTGGTCCAGAAAGGAACAAGACGGCAGACCCTAGGATCCTTCATGATAAAAAAGGGAGCGTCAGCGAAAGATGTTCGCAGGGCCGTTCGAGCATCCTCAAGCGCCGGAGGATAGAGTGCGGAAGCATACCAGTCTGGATTGAAACGGTCCCAATCCTCCCAATGGCTTCCGGCGCTCTCCAAAATTCGATCATTGACGGCCACTATGCCGGCGGGTTCCCAATGGCCCTTGTCGTTGCCAATGCCTGCCCCCATAAGGTCCAGAGGCATCGCCCCACCCAACTTTCCCAATGTCCCGGCAAGTGCGCTAGTCCCTGAGCGGTGCATCCCCAGAATGATCAAACCTCGGCGATTTTGAGGCCGTATTTCAGGCTGGGCTGTGCCTTGCGGCAAGAACTGTGAGGGCGGCGGTGAACTGCTCATCGTCTGCCTATCATCTCCATTTTTCTCGCCTTCATGCCGGATCTCGAAGCTTAAAATATAGCTCAATATCCAGCACGGCGTTTTTGTTTACGCAGTTTTCTTATCAGCCGACGGAAAAGACCGGAATGCCGTTCAACTTTTGAGGGAAGCGCAACTTTAGGCGCTACTGCCTCCCCTAGATAGCTGTTCGGCCTCTTCTGACCGTCGCTAATCGCCACCAGATCCCGCAAATGCAGCTGCCCCAGCGCTTCGTCGGAAAAGGCCGGGGTGTAATAGATGCAGTCGTCGAAATAATAATGCGTTACCTGCGACCAGCGCGTCAGGCGTGGGTCATTCTGGTGACTGCCGCCGTGCAGCAGGTTCGCGCACCAGATCAACGCCTGCCCCTTGCGCGCCAGGAAGGTTTCGGGCTGGGCGCCATGGACGTCGCACAGCGCACGCCAGGCGGGACCGTAGGGATCCTGCGCAGACGCAAGGCTGACGTCAGTGCCGCGTCGCCCCACCAGTGCATTGGTCATGGCAGGCCAGCGGTGGGAACCTGGATAGTAGAAGAGTGGCCCGGCATCCGGCCCGATATCCTCCATCGCCAGCCATACCCCGCACATGAAGCGTTCAGGCAGGGACGAGAAATGGACAAAATCGGTATGCGCCTCCTGCTGCGTGCCGACAGGGAAGTTGAGCGTCTGGAAGGGGAAAGCGTTGCGACCATAGAGCTTGCTCAGAAGGTCTAGCACCGCCTGGTTGGCAGCGATGGCGCGCACATCCTCGTCGACCTTCCAGG
>NZ_CP081004.1 GCF_029590555.1 Sphingobium sp. V4
AAGATCAAGGCTGAATCCCGGCTCGATGCGCTGCTCGCGCGTCTCAAGCCCTCGCCGCTCATGGCGCGCGCGCTGCCCCTGTCGCTGCTGGCAAGCCTGCTCGTAGCGGAGCCGGCTTTTGCGCAGGCAAACTTTGAAGGCCTGGCCGACAACATTCTCGGCCTGCTGAGCAACGGTTTGCTCCGCACGCTTGCGATCATCGCGATCATCGTCGTTGGCCTTCTGTGGTTCCTCGGCCGCGCGTCGGTGCAGATGCTCGTCACGGTCGTAGTTGGCGTGGTGATCGTGTTCTCCGCGCCTTGGATCGTCGACACGATTACGGGGTGATCGGGGATGGACGGTCAGGAAGAAATGACAAAAGACCCGCTGTTCTTGGCCGTCACCCGCCCCGCTTTGTGGGCGGGTGTTCCCATTGAAGCGGGCGCGCTCATCATCATGGCGGGCGCAATCACGTTAGTTGGTTCGGGCAATCCTCTCTACGGCGGCGCGGCCGCCGTCGCGCTTTATGCGATGGCGCGGCTTATCGTTCGGCATGACGTGAACGCATTCCGGCTGATCTTCCTGTGGGGCCGGACCAAAGCGGCGAACCGGAACCGCGTCTTTTGGGGTGGATCGAGCTACACGCCGCTGCCGCTCTACGGAATCAAGCGAAAGGGATTTGGTCGTGGTGTTCGGTAAGAGCGCGCTCGCGGAGAAGGTGCCTTTTGACAAGGCCAAACGGGAGGAAATGCCCGAGAAATTCTTGCCGTATTCGCGGCATGTCAATGAGCATGTGGTCGCCCTCGATAACGGCGATCTGATGCTCATGCTCGAACTGGATGGACGGCCCTTTGAGACTTCGGACGTGCGCGATCTGAATGATTGGCACACGCGCCTCAACGGGGTCTGGCGCAATATCCATGACGAGCGGCTTTCGATCTGGACGCACATGTTGCGGATGCGCGTGCGCGACTATCCAGGCGGCACGTTCCGCTCGCATTTCGCCGCGAAGCTCGATCAAAAATACTATGAGCGGATGACGGCCGAACGCATGTTCCGCAACCGCTTCTTCATGACGGTCGTGATCCGCCCAACAGCAAACGCGACCGACAAGCTGATGGATTTCCTGCGCAAGAAGCAGGAGGACAAGAACGCCAATATCGCGGAAGCTCTAGAGCTGCTGGAAGACAAGGTGCGCGATCTGGAAAAGCTACTGCTGCGCGTTCGTCCGCGCCGTGTCGGCATCTATGAGCACCGGGGTCTCCTGTTCTCCGAACCGCTGGAAATATTGAACCAGGTGATGACCGGGCGCTATCGGCGCTGTCCTCTGGTCCGTGGCCGTCTCGGCTCGGCGCTCTATGCGAGCCGCGCCATCATCGGCGCTGAGACATTTGAGGTCCGCGACGCCGATCATTCGATGTTCGGCGGCATTTTCGGCATTCGCGAGTATCCGTCATCGACAACGCCGCGCCAGTTTGAATCGCTGCTTTCGGTCGATTTCAGCCTCGCCATAACGCAGTCGTTCACGTTCCTGTCGCGCACAGCGGCAACAGAACGGTTTCGGCTTCGCCAGACCCAAATGGCGAACGCCGGTGACAAGGCGATCAGCCAGATGGATGAGCTGATCGACGCGGCCGACGATTTGCAATCGAACCGCTTTGTGCTGGGGGACCATCATTTCACGCTGACGGTGTTCGCGGAAGATTTGAAGAAGCTGCGCGATAACATGTCGATCGCGCGCGCGGCGCTGGCCGATACGGGCATGGTCGCCGCCCGCGAAAGCGCGGCGCTGGAAGCTGCCTATTGGTCGCAGCTGGTCGGCAACTTCGCGTGGAGGGCGCGCCCCGCGCCGATCACGTCATATAATTTCTCGGCGTTCTCGCCCTTCCATACGTTCCCTGCAGGGCACGAGGACGGCAATCATTGGGGGCCTGCGGTCGCCTTGCTCAAGACAAGCGCTCGCAGCCCCTATTACTTCAATTTCCATTCGGCAGACATGGGCCATTCGATGGTCATTGGTCCATCGGGCGGCGGTAAGACGGTGCTGGTCAACTTCCTGATGGGCGCAGCTCGAAAAGTTCAACGCGCGCCATATCTTCATCGACAAGGATCAAGGCGCGGAAATTTTTGTCCGAGCCAGCGGCGGCACCTATCTCGCGCTGCGCAACGGGGAACCTACGGGCTTCGCTCCGCTCAAGGCGCTCGACAATACGGCTTCCCATCGCGCGTTCCTCGGTCGCTTCATCCGCCAGCTGGTGAAGCAAGAGGGGGCGCCGATCACGGTGCAGGAATCGCACCTGATCGACGATGGCATCGAAGCCGTGATGAAGCTGCCACGCGAGCAACGCTCGCTGTCGGCGCTGCGGACCATGCTCGGCATGTCGGACTCGGGCGGCGTCGGCGCGCGCCTAGTCAAGTGGACCTCCGAGGGGAACCTTGGCTGGGTTTTCGATAATGAGGAAGATTCCATGGTCTCTCGAAGCCCGTTTCGTGGGCTTCGATATGACCGACTTCCTCGAAAACGCGGAAATCCGCACGCCGGTCATGCTCTACCTGTTCGAGCGGATAGACGCGCTCCTGACAGGCGAGCGCATGGTTATTGCGATTGACGAATTTTGGAAGGCGCTGGCCGATCCGGCGTTCACGGCATTCGCGCAGGATGGCCTCAAGACATACCGCAAGCGCAATGCGTTCCTCGTCTTTGCAACACAGTCGCCTGCGGACGCGCTGCGGTCCACGATCAGCCATTCGATCTTGGAGCAGGTCGCGACGAAAATCTTCCTGCCCAATCCGTTCGGCCAGCGCCGGGATTACATCGAAGGCTTCTCGCTCTCGGAGGCGGAATTTAAGCTGGTGCGCGAAGAGCTGTCGCCGGAAAGCCGCAAATTCCTCGTGAAGCAGGGCCATGACTCCGTTGTGGTCGGCCTGGATCTCATTGGCATGGACGATGAACTGGCCGTGCTGTCGGGCCGCGCTGAAACAACGGGCGTGGCCCGCGAAGTGATTGCCGAACTGGGCAATGATCCGAAGCTCTGGTTGCCGGAATTTCACCGGCGCCGGCGCCCAAGCTGAAAGGAGTGAGACTATGAAGCAGCTTATCTTGGCGGCTGTGTCGATCGGGAGCCTTGCGGCCGCGACGCCAGCCAGTGCGCAGGGTATCCCTGTGTTCGATAGCACGTCGGTGCTCAAGCATATCGAACAAATCCAGAAGACCATGCAGATGATCGAGCAAGGTCGCCAGCAGATTGCGGAAGCGCAGCAGCTCTACCAAGGGTTGAACCAGCTGACCGATGTTTCCTCGATCGCCAACCAGCTTAAGACAGATTCACTTCGCACCCTGGGCGTTGATGTGAACTCGCTCGAACGCATGGCGCGCGGCGATTTTGGCGGCGGCGGCAGCTACGGCGGGCGATCTGATGCGATCTATCAGGACATGCTCGAACGTCTCGGCGTATCCGCGAATGGCGATCAGACTGACGTTCGCTATCAGACAGCTCGCTCGATCGCGATGGACAAGGCCATGGCCGAAGGCATGGGCGAAGCGGCCACATCGCGCGGTGAGGGTCTGGAAGAGCTGCGCAATCGACTTGCGACCGCATCAACAGCCAAGGAAGTTGCTGACCTTCAAGCGCGCATCCAGCTCGAAAGCGCGTCGATGATGAACGACCAGCTCCGCGTCGAAGCGTTGGAGCGAGCGCGCAGAGCGGAGGCCGCGGCGCACACGGCCGAAGCTTTTGCGGACAGGTCGCGCAAACGCGATGAGCAGCGTGCGCGAGCGCGGGCGGCAGCTGGAATTTGACCATGAAGAAAATGGTCCTTCTTGCGATCAGCGCAGCCGGCTTGCTCGCCGGCTGCGAACGCGCGCCCACATTTCCCGAGATTTTAATGACCTATCATGACGTTGATTGGCTCAAAACTCATGAAGATCAGATTCCGGTGATCGTCGCTGAGTGCGACAAGATCGTGAACAGCGAACTCAAACAGTCGGACCTCCCCATGCCAGTGGCTCGCAATTGCGGAGGCATAAAGAACAAAATCGCCTCCATTGAAAGGTCGCGGAAACGTGATGAGCAGCGTGCGCGAGCACGGAAGGCAGCTGGAAATGTAAGGCTGTAATAACAGCTTGAATTATATCTAATCGGAGCGGTCTGGTGGAATACGATCTATTTACGAATGCCTATCAGGGCTTCACCAACGAACTCAATTCGGTAGTTGTGTCCAACTATGCTGGGTTTGTTGGGTGGATCGCTGGACCGCTCCGCACTGGCATGATCATTTACATAATCCTGCTAGGCTACGCGATTATGCGCGGGGCCGTGCAATACCCCTTCCGCGAATATGTCTATCGCTCGCTTATGCTGGCCGCGCTCTATTATGCTGTGACAAACCTCTATGGAGCATCGCTCGCACAGATGATCGTGACCGGCCTGCCGCATGAGTTTGCCTCGATCGTAGGCGGCTCACCGGACGGCGTTGGTGGGTCTTTCGATGGGATGTGGGCGCGGGTCGATGATGCACTGCTCGCGATGCAGGATGCGACCGAGAAATACGCAGAGGAACACGCCTCACTGACTGATATTCCCGGCGCTGCGGCCGCAATTATGCTGTGTATCGGTGCCACTATCATCATTCTTTTGACAGCGATCGCGGCTCTGTTCGCACTGGCTGTCGGCTTTGTGATCGTGCTCTATGCGCTGTTTGCGCTCGCCTGTCTGGCGGTGGTCGGGCCGATCTTCGTAGCAGCGCTGCTGTTTGATTCCACCAGAAGCTACTTCTTCTCATGGCTCGGCAGCGTCCTCAACTTTCTGATGTTGTCGCTATTTGCGATGCTTCTTGTGCTCGTTGTGGCCAATGTCGCTGAATCGGCAACAGCAACATTCGATGGCGATTTTGACAACATCTGGAGCACCTGTATCCGGATCATCGCGTTCTACATTCTCGCCTGCTTTTTCTTCATCCAAATCCCCGGAATAGCTGCCTCACTTGGCGGCGGCGCGGCTGCAATGGTGACGCAGTTCGGCAACGCGGTGACGAAGGGTGGCGGGGCAGTTGCAACGGGCGCAGGGCACGCGGCCAGCGATGCCCGCGCCATGGGGGCCAGCATGGGGCGGGGCTTCTCGTCGGCGGTTCGCCGTTGGCGCAACCGAAACACAATCACCAGAGCTTGAGGGAACGAATATGCGCAAGTTGCTTGGACTCGGAATCTGCCTGGCGCTGGCGGCCTGCGCAGGTCAGCCCGTCAAAAAGCCAGCCAAATGTGAGGGGCCGATGCGGCCTGCAAATCCGCATGGGCTTACCCTCCCCACAATCCCGGATCAGGCCGCACAGCGAACCGCGCCGGCAAATGTGGACGTGTTCAATCAGGGTGCACCGGCAACGCCGGACGCGGCCCCGGCAGACCCCTCCACTCCGGGCAATGAACAGTCGGACGCATCGCGGGCGGTCGAAGTGCCGCGTCTAAGCGCCTCGCTGCGCGGCCCGATCTACTCGAATTGCTGAGGTGTTACGATGGCAGTTGGTATTCCAAAGGACGAGCTGAAAGCCTATTTTGAAGAGGCTGCAAGCTGGGAACGTGACAAGCTTGCGGCGGCCGAGCGCTCCAAAAAGCTGGCGTGGGTCGTCGCTGGCGTTGCTGGCGCCCTGGCGACTGCTGGCGTTGTGGCCGTTGCAGCCCTGACGCCTCTAAAAACGGTCGAGCCATATGTTATCACGGTGGACCGTAACACGGGCGAGGCGTCGATCGCCGCCAAGCTCCACGGTGACGCGACGATCACCTATGACGAGGCGGTCCGTAAGTATTTCCTCGCTACCTATGTCCGCTATCGCGAAGGCTGGATAGCGGCCGCTCGCGAAGAATATTTCGATGCGGTCATGGTCATGTCGGCGCGGCCCGAACAGGATCGGTGGTCACGCTTCTACAAGACCGACAATCCCCAAAGTCCGCAAAACATCCTTGCGAACCGCACTGATGTTTTTGTCGAAATCAAGCGGGTGTCGTTCCTGGGCGGCAACGTCGCGCAGGTCTATTTCACTAAGGAATCTGTGACCGGCTCGAACTCGACCAAAACCGATGCCGTCGCGACCATCAAATACAAGGTCGATGGCACGCCGAGCAAGGAAGTGGACCGCTTCAAGAATCCGCTTGGCTATCAGGTCGAGAGCTATCGCGCTGACGTGGAGGTGCCCCAATGACCGTGTTGAAGTGGAGCGCCCCGTTTGCGCTCGCGATCGCGCTAGCTGCGTCGCCGGCGATGGCCGAAGAAACGCCTCATGCGACGGTGCTCGATCACCGGGTTCGTGAAGCGAACTACAATGATCGGCAAGTCTATGAGATTCCGGGTGTATTCCGCATCGCCACGGAAATCGTCTTCGCCAAGGATGAAGTAGTCGAGCATGTGGCGTTGGGCGATACCGTGTCTTGGGAAGTCGCACCGGCTGCCAATTCGCTTTTCATCAAACCGCGCGAGCGCGCGGGTCGCACGAACCTGACAGTCATAACCCGTTCACGCTACGGCCCGCGCAGCTACCGCTTCGCTCTGTCGCCAACGCAGCGCGGCAGCGGCTTCTATACGGTCGTTTTCCGCTATCCTGAACAGGAAGCGGCCGAGGCGCAGGCGCAAGCCGCAATGGCCCAGCTGGCCCAGCTGAAAGCCTTGGAACGCGGCGCGGTGAAGTCCGCGCTCGATATTGGCGTGCTGGAAGGCACACGCAACGCCGATTACATCATGCAAGGATCGACGGCCATCCAGCCCTCCGAAGTGTCTGACAATGGACAGTTCACCGTGATGCGCTTCCCCAACCAGCGTGAATTGCCGGCGTTCTTCGTCGTCAATCCTGATGGATCGGAAGCCATCGCCTCCTTCGATGTGCGCGATGAATATGTGGTGCTGCACGGGGTTTACAGGACAATCCGGCTGCGCCGGGGCCTCGAAGTGCTCTGCATCCACAATCAGAAAACCGACTATTACGGGCGCGATCCCAAAACTGACACGGCCTCTGGCCTAGTCGAGCGAACCACGGGGGTTCAATAAAATGGCTGCGAACGATCATGACAACGCGCCGCATGGCGACAACATCATCTCGCAGGGCGAGACGGTCGAAAACCGGCCCCTCGCGTCTGAGCCGGTGCCCGATCCCGAAGATATTGAGCGGCAAAGCGAGCGCCAGGCGAAGATTGCCGCTCTGCCGAACAGGTCGATCGACCCCAAAAAGGCGGTCGTTCTCGCGGCGGTTGCCTGCGGCGCGATCGTTCTCGGTTTCAGCACAATCGACGCGATGCGGAGCGATCCAACCGAAAAGGCCGAGAAAGCGGAAAAGCCGGATGAAAGGCAGCTCGCCAACTACGATCCCAAGTCGATCATAGCGCCCACGCTTGCCGATGCGCCAAATGATCCGAACGCGCCGGTGCCCATGACGGAAGTGCCGGCGCTTGATGGAAGCCAAGCGCCCCGCACGGGCGGCGCGAATGGCCGCCCCCAAAAGTCTGAGGGGCAAGTCATCGCTGAGGCCCAACGCCGCGCCGGGATCATGGCTTATGGTGGCGAAAACGGCGGCGGGGTCGGTGGAGCGGTGGCAGCTGCCACCGGCCTGCCCATGGGCGGCGGCACAGGAGCACAGGGCGCGCAGTTGATTGGTGCGTCGGCCGATGGTGATGGGCAAGGTGGATCGCGCCGGACAAATCTCGAAAACATGCGCCAAACCTCGCAAATTGATCGGGTGTCAGGCCGCGACATTGGCAACCGCGATATGCTGATCCTCGCAGGGTCGTTCATTCCGTGCGTGCTGCAAACGGCGATGGATTCCAGTCAGCCCGGATATGTCAGCTGCATCATTCCCCGCGACATTTATTCGGACAACGGCCGCGTCGTCCTGCTGGAAAAGGGAACGCGCGTCTTGGGCGAATATCAAACCGGCGTCCAGCGCGGCAAATATCGTCTCTTTGCGGTATGGAACCGCGCGGTTACGCCTCGCGGCGTGGCGATCGACGTAGGTTCGCCCGCCAGCGACGCGCTTGGCCGTTCAGGTATGGCAGGCGGCGTGAAGAACTTCTTTTGGGAACGCTTCGGGGCCGCGCTGTTGTTCAGCTCGCTCAACGATGCCGCCTCGATCGCCGCCTCGGAAGTCTCCGACGCCGATAATGTCACGCGGGTTCCCAGCCAAGCGTCGGACACGATCTTGCGGGACACGATGCAGATTCAGCCGGTGCTTCGCATCAATCAGGGCGCGGAAGTGGGGATTATGGTCGCTCGCGACTTCGATTTCTCCAACATCTACGGCCTGCGGCTGAGGCGCGGCCAGTGAGCAATACGGCTGTCCTCGAAAACGCCCTGCTGCCGCTGCGTCCTCTTCTTGCGCGTGAGGACGTAACGGAGCTGGTGATTAACAAGGCTGGCGAAGCGGCGATTGAAACGCGCAATGGATGGTCCTGGGAGACATTGCCTGACCTCAATGAAAAGTCGCTGCTCGCGCTCGCGCGGGCAGCGGCGGCTTTCACGCATCAGGACATAAGCCAGTCCACGCCGATCTGCTCCACAATCCTCCCCAGCGGTGAGCGCGTGCAGCTGGTTGTGCCGCCTGCTGTCCCTGCCGGCACCGTGTCCATCACCATCCGCAAACCGTCATCGGTGACGTTGACGATGGAGGACTTCGAGCGCGGTGGGCTGTTTAGCGAGACAAAGATCGCAACTAGGCAAGTCTCGCCGCTCGATGTTGAATTGCGCGATCTGCTCGACGCAGGAAAGCACGTCGAATTTTTCCAAAAGGCGGTCCAAGGCCGCAAGAATATCCTGATTTCGGGCGCTACCGGCTCGGGAAAGACGACGCTCTCTAAAGGGCTGATCCAGCTCATTCCGCCGCATGAGCGGCTGCTGACGATCGAAGACACGCGCGAATTGGTCGTTCCGCATCGCAACGTGGTCCACATGCTCTACGCGAAGGACAAGCAGGGCACCGCGAAAATCTCTGCAAAGGATCTTCTGGAATCGGCCCTGCGTATGCGGCCTGACCGGATACTGTTGCAGGAGCTGCGCGACGGCACCGCGTTCTTCTATCTCCGCAACGTCAACTCAGGCCATCCCGGCTCGATCACGACGATCCATGCGGACTCGGCCGAACTCGCGTTCGAACAGCTGACATTGCTGGTCAAGGAAAGCGAGGGCGGCGCCGATCTGGCCCGTGACGACATTCGCAGCCTGCTCAAGCTGCTGGTTGATGTGGTCGTGCAGACCAAGAAGGTCGAAGGCCGCTTTCGCGTGACGGAGATATATTTTGATCCAGAAAACAGGCTCTAACAGGCTCGCACTGGCCCTCGTCCTCCTTCCGATCACGCTCCTGCTGATCGGCCTGCTGACCGGCACGGTGGCGTGGTTCTTCCTTAAGATGCCCGCCGCGGCTTATGATCCGCTCACGCTCCCCGGCTTCTTCTGGTATTACCGGCATGATCCTGTCGTGACCGAAGCGCTTTGGCGAGGCGCGGTCATAGGCGTGCCGTTGCCGGTGTTGCTCATGGCGATCGTCCTGCGGCCGAAAAAGAACCTTCACGGTGAAGCTCGTTTCGCGCGCGAAGGTGAAATCCGCAAGGCGGGCCTTCGCGCGAAAAAGGGCATTGTGCTCGGCCGCTTCCGCAATGGCTTTTTCCGCAACGGCTTTCTCATGGTGGGTAAGATGGAGCATGTATTGCTCGAAGCCCCTACCGGATCGGGCAAGGGCGTCGGCATCGTCATTCCCAATCTGTTGCAATGGCCGGATTCGGTTGTCGTGCTCGATATTAAGCGTGAGAACTACGAAATCACGGCGGGTTTCCGCCGCAAAGGCGGCCAAAAGGTTGTCCTGTTCAACCCTACGGACAGGGAAGGCCGCACGGCCCGCTACAACCCGCTCAGCTACATCAACAGGTCCGACCCGATTGAGGTCCTGGTCGAATTGCAGAAGATCGCCACGATGCTCTTCGTGCCTCCGGAAAAGGGCGAGGCGTTCTGGACGGAATCAGCCCGCACGGCATTTGTCGGCATTGCATCGTGGATCGCGGCCAAGCCTGAACGTCCCTTCTCGTTTGGCGAGATCTACCGGACCATCACGATGCCAGGGATGAAGGCATTCTTCGCCAAGGAAGCCGGCGATGGTGCGCTATCGGAAGGGTGCCGCGCTGCGTTGAGCGATTTTACGTCCAGCGCTGACAACACATTCACCGGCATTATCCAGACCGTCACCTCCAAGCTCAATCTCTGGATCAATCCGATTGTCGATCGCGCGACTGCCGAAAGCGACTTTTCCCTGACGGACCTTCGCCGCATCCCGACCTCGATCTATCTCGGCGTTTCGCCGGATGAACTCGATAGGGTCGCGCCGCTCTACAATCTGTTTTTCCAACAGCTGATCGACCTCAACACGCGGCAACTGCCCGACGATAGCGAAAAGCTGTCCGTGCTGCTCATTCTGGACGAATTTGCGCGGCTCGGCCGCGCCCAGGTCATTGCAAATGCGTTCTCCTATGTGCGCGGCTATGGGCTTCGTCTGCTTCCCGTCATCCAGTCACGCTCCCAGCTGCGAAATGTCTATGGGGAGCATGGCGCGGACGAAATCGTATCAAACTGCGGGGTCGAAATTGCCTTCACGCCCAAGGAACTGCGGGTCGCAAAGGAACTGTCCGAACGCCTCGGTTATCTCGGTCAGGATGCGGAAAGCCGGTCCCTGACGATACATGGATTGCTCGCCAATCGAAGCAAGACAATCTCCGAACAGCGGCGCGCACTGATGCTCCCTCAAGAGCTGATGCAGCTGCCCGAAGACGATATTCTCGTCATCCGGGGCGGTATCCCCGTCATTCGCGGGAAGAAAATTCGCTACTTCAAGGATGCCGTGTTCCGCTCGCGCTTGACGCCTGCGCCGAAAGTGCCGGCGCTGCCCAAGCCGATCGCCCCGATCGCGACCATCGATGATCTGAGCGATGAAGAGCTGGCGGCTTTCAACGATTATTCCGCACTGGCCGATGACCAGGTGCAGGACATTCCCGAAGACGTTCTCGCCCTCGATCGCGACATGCCGAACCTGACAGTGAAGGACGGCAGCATGGCTTTCGATGAAATCGACTTCGACGACATTATTGGTCCCGACCCGACAAAAGAGGAGTGGGAAGGCCAGCGCCGGGATCTAGTTCTAAGTGAAGGAGAAGAATATGGCCGATGATGACACAAGCCAGCGCGGTGCATCTGAGCCACGCCCTTTCGAAGTTCGCGGCGGACCGGGGAACAGCAAACAGTCGTTCGCTACTCTTCCCGATGCGATGCAGGCTTACGTCAAGGCGGACAATGGCGATCATTCGCTGACGATGCAGAAAGGTGGCAAAACTGCTTGGCTAGCATCCACGGACTGGCAGAACGATGGCTCAACGCCGGTGGGGCAATACTTAAGCCCTGCTATTAGGGACTATCATAGCGCCGTAAAACGCGGGGCGCCTGCCGCTGAATTGGAGCCCCGCGAGCGCGCCGCGCTGGCCGATGTTGAGGCTTGGCCTCGGACGGTAAAGCGCGAAGCGGCACCATCGGCCCCGGCCGACAAGGCGCTGAATATTGTTGAGGGCGAACGGTCGAAGGCGGAAAAATCAGAGCCTGCGCCCTCCCGCGCCGACGCTCCGTCGAAGACGGCGAACCAAGACAAGAAGGTCGAGGATACAACCTTGGCCCTTCCGGCGCAGATCGAACGCAAATATCTGCGCGTAGGCGACGATCTGTTTCGGAGCGGCCGCGATGAAAAGCCCGATATGTCGATCAAGGGACAAGATGGCATTCGGATCAACAAGGACCATGCGATTGGCGATGCGGTCGCCATTGCGAAGCATAATGGCTGGCAGTCGATCCGTGTTCATGGCAGCGATGATTTCAAGAAGGCGGTCTATCTGGAAGCCGCCCGCGCCGGTGTCGCCGTCAAAGACTTCGAGCCTTCTCCCCAGCTGAAGCTTGAGGGAGAAAGACTGGCGGCGCGTGACAAGGCGCGCGAAGCTCAAGACCCTACGAAAAGAGCGAGCATGGCAAAGCAAGACCCTACCGAGTCTCGCGCAGCGGCCGAGCAATTCCGCCGTAACTCCCACCGCGAGAATGCGACCGATCCGCAATTCAAGGCCGCGCAGTCGCACGTCCTGGCGGCCTCAATCGAAGCTAAAACGCGCTTTCCCAAAAAGGAGGATCAGGCGCGCTACATCGAGAACGCGAAGGAAACGGTGGCCAAGCGGATTGAGAACGGCGGACCGATTCCTGCGGCCCGTTTCGAGCAACAGCGCCAGAACGAGGCTACCCGCATAGCGCGCGAGGATTTGACGCTTCGCCAGCAGGAGCGGAAGCCGTCCCGCTCGCGCTAAGTGCATGGCACATGCCTTTTGGAAACAGGAAACCGCACGATGAACATTCCCCGGTCTGATCCGGTGCCATCGAGAGGCGTGTCCGATCTCGATCGTCACATTGAAACCTTGCTTCGCGTGATTCATTCCAGAAACCTCGCTTGGTCTGATCTAAGCGAAGTGGGTAAACAGGTGGAACGCCCTCTGACGGACGTTGAGCAATTGCTTACAAATGTGGGCGACGACGCCCATGAAATCACCCTTGCTACCGAGACGATCATAACAGCTCTCAAGCTGCAACGTGATGCGCTCGCGATCCAAAGCTCTCGCCGTAGAACACGCTTCGGCTCGATGCTTCTGCTCTTGATCCCCGTGTTCTTCGTAGGTTTGATGATTGGCACATCATACGGGATAGATGAAGGTCGGGCGCGGGAGCGTGAAGCCTTAAAGTATCCGGTCCTACCCCAGCTGTCCGTAGATCGTGACAGGCTCAAAACTGACGGAAGGTAGAGCGGTGGCAGCTGCCACCGCTTGCGATCTCTTGATGGGCTATGGCTTCATGAGGCACGATGAAGAAATCTGACAGGGCAAAGAAACATACCGCCAAGGTAATCGAGGCGGCTGCACGCGCCCATGAAGCTCTCGACTATTTCAGCGGCAACGTCACAAATCCGTTCGATGAGCTAATACCAAGTCTCGTTGAGGCGGACTCATGGGATTCCCATCGGCGCATTTTTCTGATTCACCATCACGAACAGCAGGAGGTTCGCGATGGCTGCGTCGATCGGCGTTCGTGGGGATTATTCGGCGTCGGACTTGCGGAGTCTGGCGCGCCGCTGTGGTGATGCCGAGCAGGTCCGGCGATTGTTGGCTATGGCCTCGATCCTCGATGGCGGCAGTCGTGGCGAGGCGGCCAAGATCGGTGGTGTGACGCTGCAAATCGTGCGGGATTGGGTGATCCGCTACAATGCGGCAGGTCCGGATGGGCTCAAGTCCCGCAAGGCGCCTGGCAAGCCGCCGATCCTGAACGACGCCCAGCGTCAGGCACTGGCCGCGCAGGTGGAAGCCGGTCCCATTCCGGCAGCGCATGGCGTGGTTCGCTGGCGGCTGATCGATCTGGCGCAATGGATCTGGGACGAGTTCGGCCTGTCGATTTCCAAGCAGTCGCTGAGCCGGGAGATGCGCGCCCTGGGCTTCCGCAAGCTCTCGGCTCGCCCGCGCCACAATGGTCAGAAGGCAGACGACATTGCCGATTTTAAAAAAGCTTCGCCTCCCGCCTGGCAGGAATCACACGATCCTTGCCCAAGGGAACACCGGTAGAACTGTGGTGGCAGGATGAGGCGCGGATCGGCCAGCAGACCAAGCTGACCCGGCGATGGGCCGCACGCGGCACACGGCCTTCTGCCCCCAGGGATCAGCGCCGATCCTCGGCGTGGATCTTCGGTGCGATCTGCCCCGCTGAAGGCAAGGCCGCCGGGATCGTCATGCCGGCGTGCAACTCTGAAGCCATGGGCATGCACCTCGAGGAGATCGCGTTCCATGTCGCTCCGGGCGCTCACGCCGTGGTCATTCTCGACCAAGCCGGATGGCACGGCTCCAACGAACTGGTCGTTCCGCCCAACATAACCCTGATGCCGCTTCCGCCCCGCTGCCCCGAGCTCAATCCAGTCGAAAACGTCTGGCAGTTCATGCGCGACAACTGGCTATCGAACCGCATCTTCAAATCCTACGACGACATCGTCGATCACTGCTGCTTCGCATGGAACAGACTCGTCGATCAGCCTTGGCGCATCATGTCCATCGGATTGCGCCAGTGGGCACATGGGTTCTGATCAATGGGATTTGGTATAACATGGCCCAGCATTGCCGAAGGTTATCTTCTAGTCGCGCAGAAGGCGGTATCAGACGCCTTGGTCGCTTTGGAACGTGCAAACAGCGTTGGTTGGACCAAGCACGGCAAGTAGGCGTCACGGCTCTGTTGCAAAGATTGGCGGCAGTCAGAGGTAGGCTGTCGCTCTGCGCCGATCAGGCGGCTGCTGCGAAAGGCTCTGTTGCAAAGATTGGCGGCAGTCAGAGGTAGGCTGTCGCTCTGCGCCGATCAGGCGGCTGCTGCGAAATGGTGGTTGAGCATGCCCATGGCCTCCGTCAGCGCCGAGGGCCCAATGCCAAAAGCTCTCTCCACAAGGCGCACCTCGCCCCTGATGCCGGGCTGCAGGCACCAGGGGCGAGCCTGTCCTTTGCGCAGGGCTCGCATGACTTCGAATCCCTTGATCGTGGCATAGGCCGTGGGGATCGATTTGAAACCGCGCACCGGCTTGATCAGTATCTTGAGCTTTCCGTGATCGGCCTCGATCACGTTATTGAGATACTTCACCTGCCGGTGGGCCGTCTCCCGGTCCAGCTTTCCTTCGCGCTTCAATTCGGTGATCGCTGCACCATAGCTCGGCGCTTTGTCGGTATTGAGCGTGGCAGGCTTTTCCCAGTGCTTCAGGCCTCGCAGGGCCTTGCCCAGGAACCGCTTCGCTGCCTTGGCGCTGCGGGTCGGCGACAGGTAGAAATCGATCGTGTCGCCCCGCTTGTCGACTGCCCGGTACAGGTAGGTCCACTTGCCCCGCACCTTGACGTAGGTTTCATCCAGGCGCCAGCTCGGATCAAAGCCACGCCGCCAGAACCAGCGCAGCCGCTTCTCCATCTCCGGGGCGTAGCACTGGACCCAGCGATAGATCGTCGTATGGTCGACCGAAATGCCGCGTTCCGCCAGCATTTCCTCAAGGTCGCGATAGCTGATCGGATAGCGACAATACCAGCGCACCGCCCACAGGATCACATCACCCTGGAAATGGCGCCACTTGAAATCCGTCATCGTTCCGTCCGTCCAATCTCCGCCAAGCATGCTCAAGCTTCACGATTTTTGCAACAGAGCCAACTCACGAACCGCTGAGCGCCGCGTCACCGCGCTGCTGCGCCAGCCAGTCGCGCGGGGCGCAGCCCATGCGCACGCGGAAGGCGCGCGCCAGAGCGTTCGGGCTGCCGTAGCCGACGCGGTCGGCCACCACCGCCACCGGCCGCCCCTGCTTGAGCAGGGTGCAACTGACGTTCATCCGCCAGTCGGCCAGATAGTCGCCCGGCGTGACGCCCACCGCGTCCTTGAACGCGGCGGCGAAGCGCGCGCGTGACATGCCCGCCTTCGCCGCCAGCGCCTCGAGCGACCACGCGGTCTGCGGCGCATCGTGCATGGCGGTTATGGCGCGCGCGAGTTTCGGGTCGGCCAGGCCCGCCAGCAGTCCGGTGGCGCCAAGCCGCCCATCCATCAGATAACGCAGCAACTGGATCAGTAGCAACTCGCACAAGCGGTCGATGGCGGCCTGCCGACCGCACTGGTCGCGCTCGGCTTCGGCAAACAGCAACTCTAGCGTCGGCCCGAGGCCGGGCAAGTCCGCCAACGGAATCAGCAGCATCGACGGCAAGGCCATGGCCAACGGATTGCCCGTCGAAGCGCCCAGGTCGACCTCCGCACACAACAGCTCAGCGGTATCGCCGGGGGCGGCGACAAAACGATGCGACGCCACGCGCGGATAAAACAGCAGGCTCGGCTCGGTAACCAGCAGATCTTCATGCACGGGCGAACGCGCCGTAATCGGGCCGCGCCGCACCAGATGGATATAGCCATGCGGCGCCGCGTAATGATGCTGCCTACAGAAGGCGCCGCTGTGAAAAACGCGCGCCGAAAGCGAGTAGTGCCGGAGCAAGCCGGCCAGTCGATCCGCCATTCCACTCTCCATATAAGACGATAGGTTACGTATTTGATACTTTACGTGCCATATCGTACCAAACAAAGGGCTATCATGCCCACGTGCTCTTGCACCTCACCCACTACGGAGATAGACATGCCCCAAATCGCCCCCCTGACCATCGACACCGCTGACGCCGCTACCGCTGCCACACTCAAGGCCGTCAAAGCCAAGCTTGGCATGGTGCCGAACCTGTTCGCCACGCTGGCCCACGCGCCGGCGGCGCTCAATGGCTACCTCGGCTTGTCCGAAACGCTGGGCACCGGCCGCCTGAATGCCTCCCAGCGCGAGATCGTTGCGCTCGCTGCCGCTCAAGCCAATCGCTGCCAGTATTGCCTGAGCGCACACACCCTGATCGGCAAAGGTGCCGGACTGTCGGCAGAGGCCATCGCCGCGGCCCGCACCGGCCAGGCGGCCAACGCACTTGACGATGCAATCGCCGGCTTTGCCCGCGCGCTGGTCGAGCAACGCGGCGTGGTGTCGGCCGACGCCATGGCCAACTACCGCCGCGCGGGGCTCGACGACGGCCTGATACTGGAAGTGATCGCCAACGTCGCGCTGAACACGCTCACCAACTACACCAACCACATCGCCGACCCCACGGTGGATTTCCCCGTGGTCGCCGTCTGATCTCCATAGGCATATAAGGAGAACACGATGAAAATCGCACTCACCGGCGCTCTGCTCGCCAGCGCCCTCGTCCTGCCACTGGCCGTCACGGCCGGCGACTTTTCGCCCTATGTGGACAGCCAGGGCGGCATCAGCCGCCCCACAGACTTCCGCACAAACTTCGTCCACCTGGGCTCATATGCGGTGTTGGACGAAAAATCCGCCTCTCGCGGCTTGCACGATGTGTACACCGAAAAGGCCTCGGCCGAGCACTACCGCAAGACCGGCAAGTTCTTGGACGGCGCCACGCTGGTGAAAGAGATCCGCAAGCTCGAAACCAGCGCCATGACCACTGGCAACCCTGTGGTCTGGGGTTCCGATGCGGCCGTGTGGTTCGTGATGGTCAAGGACGCCAAAGGCCGTTTCTGTTGATTTCCACTGAGAAGTGACCCGGGTAGGGCGTATATCGGAAATCCTGCTGTCCGCAGCTTGATCTCCGCGATTGCGGATTAGCCCGCGCGAGACTGCGCAAGAGAACTTCAAAATGATGTGAACGACCTCGCTTGTGGGGCTGCTGGACTGCGGCAGACAGGGGCGTCGTCTGGGAGAAGGCTGTGTTGAAAGGTTCCAAGACGATCGTGTGCGGCTGTCTGCTGGGAGCAGCGATCATGACCGGGTCGACTGTCGCCCTGGCGCAATCGGTGCCTCCGGCCAGCACCGAGGACGAGTCCGCAGGTGGCCCGATGGGCAGCCAGGCGCAACCCGGTGTTCGCCCCCCACGATCGCAGCCCCGCGCTGCCGTGGCGGTCCCCGGCGGGCAGACGGGAACGCCGAACCTTCCCCAGGCGATCCGCTGGACGGAGGACTGGTCGCAGCCCGTCAGCAAGGATGCGCCATTGATCGACAGGATCAAGCACATCCCGATCGGCTCGGATGACATATACCTCTCCCTCGGCGGTGAGGCGCGCGCATACTACACCGCCTGGGATCATCAGAATGCCGGGCGCACTGCGAATGACGCCAATGACCCGGTGCAGCGTCGCTTGCGACTGCTGGCCGATCTGCACATGGGGCCGCACGTCCGGGCCTTTGTGGAACTGGGCGACAATCGTGAGTACGGTTCCAGCCTGGTCACTCCGCCGAACCGGGGGCCCTTCGACGTCGAGCAGGCGTTCCTCGATGTGACGGTGCCGCTCGGCAAAGCTGGAAAGTTGACGTTGCGTCCTGGTCGGTTCGAAATGCCGCTTGGCAACGGCAAGCTTGTCACGCTGCGGGACGGTGTCAATCAGCGTGTGCTCTATCAGGGCCTGCGCGCGACCTATGCCCTTCCCGGCAAGATCTCTGTCGACACGTTCGCCGTTCGCCCCGTAAACATTAAGGACGGCGAATTCAACAATGCCCCTAACCACACACAGTCATTCCACGGCGTTTACGTCAGCGCTCCGCACGTGGTGGCTGGCTTTGGCGTCGACGGGTACTGGTTCCAGGTGAAGCGTGACACTGCATTGAACGCTCAGGGCAGGGCCTCCGAGAACCGTAGCAGCTGGGGTGCGAGGCTGTGGCAGCGCACTGCGACCTGGGATCTCGACGTGGAAGGTACCTACCAGTCCGGTCGCTTTGGAACCAAGGACATCAGCGCATGGGCGATGATGATGGATGGTGGTTATACCTTCCCCAAGGTTGCCCTTCAGCCGCGCCTGGGGCTCAGAGCCAATGTATTTAGCGGCGACGGCAACGCCGGTAATGACACGCTGGGTACCTTTGTCGCGCCTGCGCCTCGTTATCAGATGCTCAATGCCGGTGTTTTGTTCAACTACTCAAATTTGATGAACCTCAACCCAACGCTTACGCTGAAGCCGGCGCGATCGGTGACGATTGTGACCGGGGCCCAACTTTACTGGCGCCATCGCATTGCAGACGGCGCTTACGTCGGGCCTGCCGGTGCATCGTTTGCGTCCGCTTCCGCTCGGCGGATCGGTACCGCCATGGAAATCGACATATCATGGCAGGCCACCAAGCGCCTGCAATTCGGCGTGGCCAACAGCTATTTCATGCCGAGCAAGTCGCTGGAAAGCGTTGGCGGCAAATACGGGAACTACTTCGGCGCCTACACCAGCTTGAGATTCTGAGGGGTTTCCCGATCGCCATCTGTCGCCTCCGGCCGCTGACTGGCATAGACTGCGGTGGTCCATTCGTCATGTTAGAGCGGTTGGATTAGGTCCGGAGCGACCAACTGGGGCGCAATGCTGCCATGTCGGAAACCGCATGTTTCCCGACAGGGGACGACGCAAACGGATTGAAGCTCCATGATCGCGGCTGATTATGCGCGACAAACCCTGTCGCTTTGACCTACTGTGCGACAACATTGATCCAGGGGTTTGTCGTACATGCTCATCGGGTACATGCGTGTCTCATCGGTCGACGACCGCCAGTCGGTCGACCTCCAGCGCGATGCTCTGCTCGCCGCCGGCGTCGATGAACGCCATCTCTATTCCGATAAGGCATCGGGCGCCCGGGATGATCGCTCCGGCCTGAAGACGTGTCTGGAATACCTGAAGGAAGGCGACACCCTGATCGTTTGGAAGCTCGACCGCCTTGGGCGATCCTTGGCCAACCTGCTGACCATTATCACCGACCTGAAAGTCCGGGGCGTGGCTTTTCAATCGCTGACGGAGCAGATGGACACAACGGCTCTGTTGCAAAGATTGGCGGCAGTCAGAGGTAGGCTGTCGCTCTGCGCCGATCAGGCGGCTGCTGCGAAATGGTGGTTGAGCATGCCCATGGCCTCCGTCAGCGCCGAGGGCCCAATGCCAAAAGCTCTCTCCACAAGGCGCACCTCGCCCCTGATGCCGGGCTGCAGGCACCAGGGGCGAGCCTGTCCTTTGCGCAGGGCTCGCATGACTTCGAATCCCTTGATCGTGGCATAGGCCGTGGGGATCGATTTGAAACCGCGCACCGGCTTGATCAGTATCTTGAGCTTTCCGTGATCGGCCTCGATCACGTTATTGAGATACTTCACCTGCCGGTGGGCCGTCTCCCGGTCCAGCTTTCCTTCGCGCTTCAATTCGGTGATCGCTGCACCATAGCTCGGCGCTTTGTCGGTATTGAGCGTGGCAGGCTTTTCCCAGTGCTTCAGGCCTCGCAGGGCCTTGCCCAGGAACCGCTTCGCTGCCTTGGCGCTGCGGGTCGGCGACAGGTAGAAATCGATCGTGTCGCCCCGCTTGTCGACTGCCCGGTACAGGTAGGTCCACTTGCCCCGCACCTTGACGTAGGTTTCATCCAGGCGCCAGCTCGGATCAAAGCCACGCCGCCAGAACCAGCGCAGCCGCTTCTCCATCTCCGGGGCGTAGCACTGGACCCAGCGATAGATCGTCGTATGGTCGACCGAAATGCCGCGTTCCGCCAGCATTTCCTCAAGGTCGCGATAGCTGATCGGATAGCGACAATACCAGCGCACCGCCCACAGGATCACATCACCCTGGAAATGGCGCCACTTGAAATCCGTCATCGTTCCGTCCGTCCAATCTCCGCCAAGCATGCTCAAGCTTCACGATTTTTGCAACAGAGCCTCGCGGGGGAGCCCACGCATCCCCAAAAACGTTGTGTGCCAACCCTGCATCGTGAACCTCAAAAGTGGGAGGCCACCATACCCGTTTACAAAGCGAACAGGAAAGTCAATGAAATCAACGGTCTACCCAGACCACCCCCGCGCCAGTGCTAGCTTTGCGTACCGTCACTTATTGCACTGAAAACGAGGAGACCCCGAGCGAGGCGAAAAAAAACCGCCTCGGGGTGTCCGAGGCGGCAAGTCTGCATGCGGTTCAGGGAGGAAGAAACCGCGCCGGCGATCAGGGAGGAAAACCGCGCGGCCTGATGTGCAGCTCGGCCACTTTAGCCGGATTTTTCGACTTATCCGATGCGAGCGGCCCGCCGTGGGCGCTGCTCGATCTGCTGTTGCTTTTTCTCGACGTGCTTCTGCTCCTGGTGCTGCTGCTCGTCGCGCTGCACCTGGCTGATGGCCGCGCCGATCTGCCGCTTCACGCCCTCGATGCCCAGCTCGCTCTTGTGCGCCAAGTCGTTGAAGTCGGTGTGCTGCTTCATCGTGGACAGCGCCGCGATCTGCGCGCCGCTCAACATCGACGCCTTGAGCTTGGCCGCCTCGTCGCCGGCCAGCTCGACCTTGCCGGCGGCGGCGTCGGCAAGGCGCTGCTCGGCGCGCAGGTGGGTCTTGAAGCTGTCGGGCGTGATGGCGGGCAAGTCGCGCGGGTAGGTGTTCTCGGCCGGCGCGAAGATCGGGAAGATCGCCTTGCCGCCCACGGCCTGGGCGGCCGCCTCGGCCTTCTCCCGGCCGGGGTTGTTGCCGTGGGTCATGACCAGGTGCCGGTCGTCGTCGCCGGCGATGATGACCGGCTTGTCCGGGAACTTGGCGTGCAGCGCCTTCGCCACGGCCTCAAGGTTGCCGCTGTCGAAGGCGGCGACCGTGGCGTGGCCCACGGCCTCGGCCACCTGGGCCGCCGTGGCGTAGCCCTCCGAGATCACCAGCGCCGGCGCGGCCGCCAGGGCGTCCATGCCGCCGACCGGGTGGAAGCATCCTTCCTTCTTCGAGTCCTTGGCGAACCGCTTAGTGCCGTCCTCCTGGATGTATTGCATCGTCCATTGCTTGCCCTCTGCGTCGAAGGCCGGGATGTAGGTCTTCTGGCCTTCGCGGTCGGTCATCACGCCGGCCTGCGCCTGGATGCCTTTGGCTTGCAGGTAGGCCCAGTCGGCCCGAAGCTGCGATTTTGGCCAGGTTGAAGAACGAACACTGAACGCTTGATTGATTCTACCAGGACCGTTGCTGACCACCGACCTCGTAGATATCGGCTTCCATGGAGCAATTGTAGCTCTCTGCGATGTTGAACATCTCGGAGAGGAGGCTTTGGATTTCCTCATCAAGGGAAATGCCATCCGGATCGGGGTCATAGGCGACGGTCAGTTTGTAATCACAATTGCCGTTTTTTACCATGGCGTAGTCGCGTTCCAGCATCGCCTCAATCCGCTCCCGAGCGGGTTTTCTACCTCTTCCACGCTTGTTGAAGTTCTCGATAATCAGATGCAGGGCGATGCTGGCAGTGGGCGGCTTTTCCGGCAGTTTGGTCTGTGACGGAATAATGTCGAGCGCCCGATAGACGGTCATTCGTGAGACCTTCAGGTCGCGGGCAACGCGGGCCTTGCTGGCGCCGGCGGCAAGGCGACGGCGGATTTCATCGTCATCGACGTTCTTCTTCCGGCCTTTGTAAACGCCTTCGGCGCGCGCCGCTTCGATCCCGGCGCGCTGACGATCCTTGATGAACTTCAGCTCCATATCGGCGACCATGCCGAGTATGGTGATGACCATTCGCCCCATGTCGCCCGCCGTCGTCACCTCTGGCTCAAGGATGCGCAGCGAAGCTCCCTTTTCATCAAGCTCATGCACCAGGTTCAGGACATCGCGCGTGGAGCGGCCGAGCCGGTCGAGCCGCAGCACGACCAGCTCGTCGCCGGTGTGCATAAACTGCATGATCGTTTCCAGTTCCGTGCGCCCGCTCCGCGAGGCCCCCGATCCGGTCTCGGAACGGATAATTTCGCAACCTGCATTCTTGAGGCGGCCAATCTGGATATCCAGATCCTGGTCCGTGGTGCTGACGCGGGCATATCCGATACGAGCCAAGTGCAAAATCCGTCACATTAGGGTGGCTCTTGCAGTGTATCGTCACATTGAGCGCAAACCCACCCTTTTGTGACAGACGAATGGTGTCACTCGGCCCTATCACTCTGGGGTGTACCCAAATGTTATAGGCCGATCAGCCGCCTCACGCTGCAAGCCGTCCAAAATCAATCCGGTCGTTCAGGTCGGGGTCGAAGCGGCCATAAAGGTAGCCGACTGGCTCAAATATATCGAAAATGGCGCGGCAAAATCGGGCACCGCCGATCCGATGGGCACCTATGACTTTACATGGATGTGGGAAGAACTGGGGCTTAGCGACCTCCGGCGGTAACGGCCATCATACGGTTCTTGAAATGTTCTCGCTTAGCGTTGTCTGGCGTACCTTCCACGCGATGCCCTCTCCCTCAGAAAAGACTCTATGCCTTCACGCCCAACGCGACGCCGGCCAATGTGCGAGCGCTGGTCGGAGGTAAGATCAATGAACCGCTCATCGAGCGCAACTGGCCCGACATCCTGCGCATCATGGCGACGATCGCAGCGGGGATCGTCGCCCCCAGCCAGATTCTTCGCAAGCTCGCCTCTTACCCGCGCCAGAATGAGCTGGCCCTCGCATTGCGAGAGGTGGGCCGCATCGAGCGAACCCTGTTCATGATCGACTGGATTCTTGATGCCGGCCTCCAGCGCCAGGCTCAGATCGGCCTCAACAAGGGTGAGGCCCACCACGCCCTAAAGCGCGCCATCAGCTTCCACCGCCGAGGTGAAATCCGGGATCGATCCGGCGAAGGCCAGCACTATCGCATCGCCGGAATGAACCTGCTCGCCGCCATCATCATATTCTGGAACACCATGAAGCTCGGCGAGGTCGTCAATACCCGGGCCGCCAGCGGTACCCATATCGCGCCTGATCTACTCGCCCACGTCTCGCCGTTGGGATGGGAACACATCAATCTAACCGGGGAATATCGCTGGCCCAAATCCTTAGCGTAGGATTCCGCCCCCTCCCGCAAACGCCCCCTCATGAGGCACGATGAAGAAATCTGACAGGGCAAAGAAACATACCGGCAAGGTAATCGAGGCGGCTGCACGCGCTCATGAAGCTCTCGACTATTTCAACGGCAACGTCACAAATCCGTTCGATGAGCTAACATGGCCCAGCATTGCCGAAGGTTATCTTCTAGTCGCACAGAAGGCGGTATCAGACGCATTGGTCGCTTTGGAACGTGCAAACAGCGTTGGTTGGACCAAGCACGGCCAATAACTATCGTCCTGGCCCTTCCCGCGAACGATCGCGGTTCCTAGATCGTTCGCTCTGCCGCTTCCGCTCCATCGCGGCTACCGATCGCTCATGAATTGTAGGCGTTCGCCCTGCCCCCACAAATTGCCGCACCTGGTCGGCAAGCTGGCGGTCAGCTGGATCGCTGCTTGTCTCAAGCCGCTTGGCGGCAGCTAGATAGCGGTGTTGCGTCTCATTCCATGCCTGCCGCCCGCGCACCACGAAATCCGGAGCGGTTGACCGCCCCGCCAGCTGGTCTCGCGCGGCCGCAGTGATCTTCTGATTGGCAAACGGCGCAGGTGCGGTGCCGGCCATGTAGCGCTGCCTCATCCGATTCAGGGCCATGCTCTGACCGGCTCGGCCGACACCACGCGCTGCGCGAGGCGTTGCCTCGGCAGTAACCCCCCTCGCCCGCAATTCCTCTGCAAAGCGCTCCCGGTAATGATGCAGCGTTTGAGGTCGCGGGTTGAAGCGTTGCCCTGTGTCGCCGCGCGCGGCAACCGTCACATGCACGTGGGGCCGCGGTGTGTCCGTATGCAGCGCCAGGACGTAATCCCACTCATGCCCGATCTCGCTGCGCGCGACCTCGCGCACCGCTGAAAGAACCTTGTCGGGGTCTGTCCCTGCCGGCATCGAAAAAACCATGCTCACGGCGGCTACGGTAGAATTGTCACGCCAATAGACAGGATCGCCCCAATCGCGCGCCAGCTCCGCCCGAGCTTCCTTGTCAGTCAGTATGTCGCCATCACGCGTTTCAAGCGGCACATCGCCTTTCCGGCCGATATAGTCGAAATGCGCAGCCGCGTGGTTCTTGCCCTTCGGCCTGCCCGTAACCTTGACCATGACCTCCGGGGCACGGCTGACAACGCGAGCAAGCCGCGCCCGCGTGCTCCCGCCCTGGCCTGCCCGCCTCGAACTCAGCGAGCGCAGCAACATATCGGCCCCGCGCCTGTTCGGGTCGCTGGTCAGCTTTGGTTTGAACAGCGCGGCAAGCTGTCCCGCCTCAAAGCTGCTATCAAAGTCGCTCACTGGAAACCTCCCAATAGGACAGGTCAGCTTTCGTAGCGGCGCCGATACCTTCGACGGCCGCGCCGATCGCCGCGCGCAGGTCGTTGACCTTTTGCAGCTCGCCGGCGATCTCCGCTGCATTGTCCGCCAGCGCCATCTTGTTAGCGGCTCGGGCGATCTGATTCACGTTGCGCCCAATGCGCTGCAACGCCTGACGGCAATTCAACAGCTCTTCGCGCAATTCGCGATCGACAGGCGCGGCAATGCCGATGTGTCGCCGCACAAGAGCCATGGCCCAGGTCGCCGGGGTCATGCGGCGCTCTTTTGCGCGATGGCGGATCACGGCCAGTTCGGTTTCGGTCGGCCGAAGATAAAGGCGATGCTCGCCAGCGGCCTCGCGGTCAACAAGAGGTGCGGCCTCGCTGGCCGCCCCGGACTGCCGGAGCACGGCGTCAACCAGTTGACGCATGAAGGGGCCGCGCCCTCCCCTCGTCTGCGCAAGCGCGTCAATCTTTGCGAGCTTGGTTGCCTCGATCTTGAAGCCCAGCGTCTTTTCCATGTGGGGTAGGTATCTCCCAACCGTGAAGCGCGATCCGATAGGATTGAGCGTATCGGTTAACATTAGCCGCCGCAAGGCTTATCCTGCCATACAGTAGATACCTACCCCACAAACAAAAAGCGGTGGCAACTGCCACCGCTCTAAATTCCACGTCGCCTCGATGCTGAGAGAACGTGGACGGTAAAAGCTATCAGAAGTCGAAGGTTTGGGGCGCGGCCTCGCCGTCGAACCGAACCGTGACCTGGCCACTTAGAACAATCCCGCGACGGCCCTGAATGATGATAGCCGGTGCGTCGGTAGCCTCTTTCGGCTGACGGGGGGCGCGCGGCTTGTGATCGGAAGGATCGGCAAGCACGGCCCCCTCCCCTTCCCGCTCGTCGTCGTGAGCGTCCAGTTCAGGCCGCTCCCGACGATCGTCCGTCGCACTGGTAGCAGCTGCCACCAAGGCGCGCGATTCTTGGGGCGACGCTGGATCGTCGATCGCTTTAGCGGCACCGGCCTGCGCGGTCTCTTCCTCGGGGCTGCCTTGGAGCGTAGCAAGAAACTGCTCACAGGCGGCGGCTGTCGGATTTTCGTTTGCTGCCACGAAATTGCGCGTGGCCTGCTCGTCCAGCTCGATCGCGTGTTTGATCGCGACGGCGGCACGCGGAGAACAATTCTTCAACGCGGCAAGAATGTCCTCGGGCAAGGTGCGCAGCGAGTAGAGCCGCTTCACTTCCGAATGCGGCTTGGCGATGCGCGCGGCTAGATCCTTTGTCGAGAGCGTGTCACTGACGCGGCTCGCGATGAAACTGACGCGCTCAGCCAGACTTAGGGCTTGGCGTTGCTCGTTCTCAAGAAACTGGTCGAGGCCAATATCGCGCTCGGCGTCCGCCTGATCCAGAACGGTGTCGATCTGGTCGAAACCAAGCTGGCGGCACGCGCGATAGCGCCGCTCTCCGTAGCGGATGATGTAGCGACCGTTCGATGTTGGCGCGACAACGATGGGTTGCAGCAAGCCGCGGTCCTTGATGGTTGCGGCCAGTGCATCAATCTCGGCCTGGTCGAACTCCCGGCGAACCTGCGTGGGGTCTGGATCAATGTCATCGAGCGGAAGGCGCTGAAACCGTCCAGCTGCCTTGAACTCGGTATTCGCGGGGACGGCCGAAAAGTCCATCGCGTCCATATCGAAGTCGGCAAAGCTCTTCTTCGCCGGTTTGACAGCTGCCTTGCTCATGCGGCTTCCCTCTCAGCTTGATCGACAATGTAGGAGACGACTTCGCGCACGATCGGCGCGCTACGCCGCGTGTCCTTTGCCAAGCGCCAAACGGGAATTTCGAGTAAAGCCGCCTCGCGCATGTGCTCGCGGTGCGGAATGGTGTGCGGCACCACATTGGCAGGAAGCGCCTGCCCAATGCGGTCCATCAGCATTTTTGAAACTTCGCTCGTTGTCTGAACGCGGTTGAACACGATCCCGAACCGGGTCGCGTTACCCTCCCCGCGCACCTTGTTTGCAAGGCTGATGCTTTGCGAGATTTCGTTGAGCGACTGACGCGCGGTTTTGTCGGGGTCCAGTGGGACCGCGACATAATCGGACGCAATCAGCGCCATGAGGTTCCGGCCATCCCACGCGGGCGCAGTGTCGATCACGCAGTAGTCGTAGTGCTTGGCAAGGCCGGCACGAATGGCGCGGACATAAGCGCCGATGTGCTGGCCTTGCTGCGGGCTGTCAGTCGTCAACTCGACGATCTGCCGTGTGTTCTTGAAACAGGCCAGCGCCGGAGGTTCTTCGTTCGGGTCGAAGTCAAGAATCGACTGAACCGGGCCGATCTGCTCGAACTCGGCTTTCAGCATCCCGGCACTGTGGCATTGCTTGTCCAGGTCCAGGACCACGACACGCTTGCCCTGCTCGGCCAGATGCCACGCAATATGACAGGTAAGCGTGGTCTTGCCGATGCCGCCGCGCTCATTGGTCACTACGATTGTTCGCATTGAGAATCCCTTCAATGGCTGCGCCACGGGCTACTTGTGCCAGCGGTTATGAGCGGCGCTGTTTCCCGATCCGAAGCGATACTGCGACTGCATATACCATGGGTTCGGATCGTCGTTCAGGTTGAGGCCCTTGCCCTTGCGGCGCGGGCCGGTCTGTTCGGTTGGTGGGTCTTTGCCGAAGAAAACGATCAGCACGAAGACGGCGACGGCTCCCACTCCTAGCCAGCCAAAAGCGAAATAGGCCGCGAGTCCGACTGCAAGGACGACGATCAGCGCGGTTGCCGCGATCGCAAGCCACAGGGCAAGCGATGCCCAAAGCATGACAGTCCGTAGCACGCTGGCTGCGCGCCGAAGTTTGCTGGCAATCTCACGGCGCATAGCGGCCTCCTAAGCTGTTCGGCTCTCGCCTCGCTCGGAGCCGATCAGCTTAGGGAAAGGCTGCTCCCTGAAGATGTTCGGCACCTCGGTTCGCAGGGCACGCGACATACGTAGCGCCGTCAGCAAAGTGGCGTCCTGTCTGCCGTTCTCGATGGCCGCGACTGTTTCAGGGGAGACTTGAATCCTCGCTGCCAGCTCGGATTGCGTAAGTCCGGAAGCGACGCGCAAGCTCGCTACACGATTGAACAGTTTGGCTGCCACACATGCCTCACGTAGTTAAACCCTATTCTTGTTAGGGTCTGTGAAAAGCATTGTCCACAAAAAAGGGCGGCCACCAGGCCGCCCGTTTTAGGTGAAAGGGGGGGGGCTTAGTCAGCCCCGCCCCGAACCAAGATACCCAGCCCCTCAGCGATCAGGTCCACCGAGTAGCGGGTTTCGCCATTGCTCTCGTAGCTGTTCTGGCGGACCCGTCCGGTGATGTGAACCAGGTCGCCCTTGCCCAAGTCAGCGGCGCGCTCTGCCAGCTGGCGGAAGAACGTCACGCGGTTCCAGTGCGTATCGGTCTTCCATTCATCGCCATCCTTGCGGTTGTAGTTCGCGGCGACGGAAACATGGGTGACTTTATCGGTCGTATCGACACTGCCAACGCGGCCGATGATCCGAAATTCAGCGATGTTCTGCATGGTAGTCTCCTTTGGATAAGCGTTGCTGACGGATTTTTTGCGGCGGAGCTGAGCTACGCGGGCAAGCTGAAAATGGGAGGGTCCGCTTGCGGAAACCCAAGGCCGAAGGCCGGTTTTCTGCTTGCCCGCATTAGTGGCGATGTGGAGTTCGTATCCGTCAGACAGCAACGCCCAAAGGAAACGGCCCGAGTAGATGCAGCAATTTGGACTGGCGGCGGTGGCAGCTGCCACTGGCCATTGGCACCCATAGGTCGCTGCGCTCGATCGGCACGGCGGGGATTGGAAAACCCTGTCGCGGCTCCGCCGCTCTTTCCGTAGCTGGCAGTCCGTTGACGCGAGCAGGGGACTGCCGGTGGCAGCTGCCACCGGCTTGAAGCCGAACAGAAAGGGCAATCAGCGGTTCCGCTCACGATGATTTCGCTGAGGGCTGGGTTCTTGCACCTGGGCGGCACGATGGGCCGCCCACACCCGCTTGACGGTGCTGCGGTCGCAATCGGCCAGCTCTGCCGTTTTGGCAATGCTCTTGCCCGCTTCGCGCAATGCCACAATGCGGGCGTGCGTTGCCCGATCGCCTTTGCGCCCTCCGCTGCGCCCTGCGGCCTTTGCCAAGGCGATACCTTGGCGCTGTCGCTCGCGGCGATCGGTGTAATCGTCGTGAGCCATCTGCAGGGCGATCTTCAAGAGCATCGCCTGAACAGATTCGAGCACGATGCGGGCGATGCCCTCGGCGTCGGCCGCGAGGTCGGACAGGTCCACGACGCCGGGAATGGCAAGTCGCGCGCCTCGCGCACGAATTGTCTCAACCAGCTGCTCGGCCTCGGCCAAGGGAAGACGACTAATCCGGTCAATCTTCTCGGCAATCACCACTTCACCGGGTTGAAGATCGGCAATCATACGCAGCAACTCGGGGCGGTCGGCACGGGCACCCGATGCCTTCTCCCGATAGACTGCCGCGACATAATAGCCCGCTGCCTTCGCCTCGGCTACGATGGCATCCTGTCGGCGTAAGTCCTGTGCATCGGTGCTGACGCGCAAATAAACGCGGCCGATCTGCGGCGCGAAGGCGGGGGACGGCTCAATATCAGTGGCCATCGTTTGTTGAAGCTTCCTTGCCTAGCTGGGGACCATCCGGGGGCGAGGCCAGCATGTTGGATATGCTGGCTTCTGCGCTCGCGATCGCATCGCGGATTTCATCGGCCTGTTCGCGCAGCGCCGCCAATTGGCGGTCGCGCGGCAAAATTGCCCTCAGCCAATTAGCGCGCTGCTCGATTTGAGCGATCTGTTCGGCAAAAAACTGAGCGTCGGATCTCATCCGATCAAGCTCAGCCTGCGCCACGCGTAGTTTGCGGTTCCAAGCGGAATCGCGCGCCTTCGCTCGCCTGACCTCGTCCCGGTCTTGCTTGGCTTTGCGCTTCCGCTCCTGATCTAGCGCCTTTTGCAAGGCATCGCGTTTCCTGATCCGCTCGGCCTCAGCCGCTTCATCACGCCTGCGCGCGATCAAAGCATCCAGCGCCGAACGATCGTGAATGTCTATGTTGTTGCAGACCCATCTGATCCTTCGGAATGCCTTGTCCTCGATTTGGCCGATGCGGCTTGGCGACACACCGACGATCTTTGCAGTCGCGGCAAGAGTGAGCGCGGGAGAGGGGCCAAGCCCGATCCGCAAGCGGACAACCTGTTGCTCATGCGGTTCCAGCATCGCGATCAACCGCTCGACGGTTCGATGGTCGGTGATCGGCCTCTCTACATCGCGCTTTGCAAGCCGAGCTGCGAACAGCTCCATGGCCGATTTCATCGCGTCGTCCTGACCGTCCATGCAGGGTTTGAACCTCGCTCGTCCAAATATGGCGCACAATCTATACCATCTGCGCTAGGCGCGAAAGCCATGGCGCAAATAGCTTCTAGAGCAACCCTATTGCGCCATGCTGCCCGTGCCGACATTCTGCGCCTAGCCAGAAGGACGCGAACACGATGCCAACCATATACCTGAAACGAACATCGCCGTTGATGGCCCAGCTCGGGGCCAACATCGCTCGCGAACTAAAGAAACTAGGCATAACTCAAGGGGAGTTGTCCGAACGCTCGGGCGTTGCGGCGTCACATATTTCATACATGGTGCGCGGACATGGTAATCCAACGCTTGCTACCTTGGAGAGCCTTGCCGATGCTTTCGGATTATCGGCTGTCGAATTATTGGCAGCGGATAGCACTTCCCGCGACAAGTCCTGAAAGGCAGTCGCTTTATTTGATCGGAACAATCTATGTCCAGTAACCCGCCCCGCGAATTTGACCGACTGCTACAAGATGCGCCGCTGGTGCGGGCAATGGGGGGAGCACTCTCGATGTTTGCCACGCTGCTTGCGCGTCAAGGCATTGTCGAGGCGAGCGAGGTTGCAAACTTGCTGGGTATCTATGCGGTCGCCACAAGCGAAGTCGATAATGAAGAGGGCATGATCTTGGGATGCTGGGCAGCTATGATCCGCGACGTGGCGGAGCAACAGCGCACATCTGCTCGCAAATAGCCCCGGCGCGCACGGCGCTAGCCGTGAGCCGCTTCGATCTTCTGGGCAAGCTCGGCCAGGTGATCGGAATCAAGTAGATCCTCGGCGGTAAGATCGGCCGCGAAAAACTCGCTTCCGCTGGGTGGCGCGCGATCGGCGGCGAAAGCGGCCAGATAGGGCCGCGCCTCGTCCGTGGCGATCCAGCGCCAGAAAGCATTGCCCTGGCCGAATAAACCGCTCTCGAACATATCGAGCCGTGCTTGTGCGAAGTCGGTCAATTTGCGTCTCCTGACAATCAGTCGGTTCGGCAAAAAAAGGGAGGCCGAAGCCTCCCTTTGTCTTACTGGAACAGTTTGATGAAAGCGGGCGCGAGGCCGATGACTGCGAGGACGAAACCGACGCTGCCGATGACCCAAGTTTGTGCCGTCAGCTTGCTTTCGATTCCCTTGTTCGCCTCCTGAACCTTCACGGCGATATACTCCTCAATAGCCTCTACAACTTCCGCTGCGGCGTCGTCGGACAGATTAGCCGCTTTCAGTGCTCTAAACAATTTGATGTGCATCCGGTTCTCCTTCTCGTTGGTGACGGGAGACACCCGGCATGGGCACCGGCGCCGGCTGTCAGGGACCGCGAAGCGGCCGCGGTAGCGGGCGGTGGGGGAGCCGATTTGCGCAGCAAATTGGGGGAACCGCCGATCCTTGAAAGCTGGCGCGCACCCATGCCAAAATGCCACGACACACAGAGAGAAGAGATTGCGCGGGGCGGGGTTCGATGCCCCGTCCCGCGCTCTGCATGGCACCGAGATCATCGGTTTCGCCCAGCGGGCGAAAAGGGGCGGGCTAAGCCCGCCCCTCCGGCGTCAGCCGGATTGGCCGCGCTTCGCCTTGGCCGCCAGCACGACCGCGACGACTTGCGGATAGACGCATTCGCCGCGCTCGATGTTGCGGATGCCGGGGCCGTCGAGCACGTCCTTGATACGGTCCTCGATGATCTGGCCCAGCTCGGCCGCAACCGCCTCGATGTCAGCACTCGTCTTGCCGATAAACATCGGGTCTTTCGGCCACATGCTTTCCGCGTCGAAATGATCCTTATCGTTCAACGCGGTCGCCAGCGCCTCGATCGCAGCATTTCCAAGCGCACGCTCGAAAGCCAGCTGAGCGAACAGACGATGAGACATAACAACCTCCTTGTTGCCGGAATTGGCGAGGCCAAGGGGAGGGCAGCGCCGGGTCGGGTCAGGGACCGCGAAGCGGCCGCGCTAGCGGGCGGTGGGGGAGCCGATTTGCGCAGCAAATTGGGGGAACCGCCGATCCTTGATGCGGCCTGGTGCAGCCCTCATGCTAGGAAGACACTGACGGGGGGATTTAACGAACTAACGCCCGCCCATCGGGCGGACCTTCACCCTGCGCCGTCTCGCGCCCGAACGATCGCGCTGTATTCCAGCAGCGTTTGTCGGACATTCTCATCATCCATCACATTGAGCGCATGGCCGGTGGCCGATGCCTGATCCGTCCGCATTTCGAGCCAAGCGATCCGCGCCGTGTTCGGCACAACGCGACCATGCTCAAGCGCGATCTGCTCGCTGTAACCGGCGATAACATCGTTGATGGCCTCAAGGGCTGCCTCATAGGCAATGGCCTGATCTTGGGTCCACAAGGGCGCTGTCGGTGTGGGGGCAGTCACCTTGCCATATAGAGAGGGCAACTGGTCTCCCGGCAAGCGCAAACTACGCCATTTGCGCTTGCCGAGAGTGGGCGGCCCTACCGGGGGGCTTGGGCCGTTGATGGGCCTATAATCCTCAAACTCACAACGCCAAATGGCGTTGGATAGATTGAAAGGGCGGCGCGACAAACAGATGCCCCCTCGAAGCGCATCGCGCGAAGTTGCGCATGGACCGCGACAATTCTCGCTTTCAGTTGTCGCTTAACCAAGCGAGCTGCTGACCGATTCCAAGCCCCTCCATCGGAACCGATGCGCGCCGTTCGATCTGCGGCCAAAGGGGATCGCGATAGTTGCGGCCTGCGAGAACGATCAGCGGCGCGGCGGCGTCGATCTGCTCGGCCATTGCTTCGATCACGCGCGCGCCCCAAAGGCGGCGCGCGCCTGCCTTCATCGCGCCTAGCGTTTCGTCATAGCGCGCGATGACGGTTTCCGGGGCGATCAGGCCATGCTTTGCTGACAGGATGAACCATGCGCCGCCCTGTCGTTCGACATAGGCACGGGCCTTCTGGAACCATGGCGATGCGTAAAGATCGCGCGCCGGGGCGGGGCGGTCCAGCTTCGCAGCAACGCAAGCGACAAGGAAAACCGGAGACGGGGACGGGGGAGGGTCGATGACAGACGGCGGCGCTGCCTCAAGATCGGCAATGACGGTGCAGCGGCCCCATTTCTGCAATTGGCGCTGCCATCCTTTCGGCGGTCCTTGGCGCTCGGCAACGTGGCTAAGGGTCGGTCCACCGAACAAGTCGGGTTGCTCCCCGATGCGCTGCACCGGGGGAACGTAGCGAGGTTCGCGGATGCAATGGCGGGCCATGCTCGATCCCCTCAAAAGGCGAAAGCGGTCTGGCCGCTCGCCTCGGTGAAGCTGGCGCTATCGCCTGCCGCGTAACGGTCGCGGCCCATGGGGGACCATTGCAGATGCCCGGAACGATCATAGGAAAACCAACCATCCTCGATCCCGATGATGAAGGACCATGCCTTATCCTCGGCGCAAGGTCCGTGAAGATTGATCGGCCAATGCTCGGCCCCGCGTTCCTGCTGGCAGGGCGACGGCGCGGAAAAGCTGCGAAGCAACGCGGCGCGTTCGGTCGGCTCGGTAGCTCCCATTTCCCCCATGATCTGGCGGGCCTCGACGGTGCTGATGTGACCGCTCGCCTTCCTGTCGGCGTGGTCCGAATAGCGAAGGCCATAGACAACGGCATTGAAGATATTGCGCGGCTCGGTGAACTCCTGCGTTTCGAGCAATTCGCGCCATTTCCCGGCGCTGATAAGGTCCACCGCATGATGCCAGAGCGAATGAACGCGGTTGCTGTAGCCGTGGCGGTTCGTCACGCCATCGCGGGCGATCTCGATCCCTAGCGCGCGCTCGACGTGCTGCACGAAAGGATGGGCGGCAAGCAAAGGATGGCGAAGGCCGATCTTGCGCGGCTCGTCCTGCTCTGCACGGATAACCTCTATGGGGAACTGAAACAGGCGCGACGGCAGATTCCACGGCGCGGAAAGGGGAAAGTCACGGGGCACATCAAGCGCCTCGTTAATATCCAGCACAAAGCCGTTTGGCGCGAAGCCTGCGGCAATGATCTGGTCGCCCAGCTGGTCGGCCTGCGCGGTGCGTATCGCGGCGGCGGCGCTCATGCGCTCAACTCCGCATAGGTGGCGCTGCACTCGTAGCGGATCGCATCGCCATCCCACATAGGACCGCAAACGCCCTTGAATTTCGGTGCGCCCTGCAACTCAAGCCGCTGGCTCGGATTGCTGTTGTAACCGCTGCATTGAAGCCCCTCGACCGCTGCCCGGCTGACGATGGTTTCAAAGGTCGCGCCCTCGATCTCGATTCGGTCAAAGTCCTGCTCGGTCTGGCGGTAGATACGGATTTTCATGGGCTTTCCCTTCCTAATTGAGCCGAAGGCGATGACGGGTCATCGACTTCTGCCGAAAGCGGGCGACGCTGGGCCGGGGAATGCCGCAAACGGGGCCGATCAGGGGGGAGGGGGATCACCCGCCCTGCACGGAGCGCAGCGAAGGAAGGGCGGGGAAACCCGCCTGATCGCCAAGCGGAGCCGCGCAGCGGCGGAGACGGTCTAGCCCTTGCGGCAGGGGGCAGGAACAGGCCCCAAAACGCGCCAGATCAGCGCGGCGGCTTGCCGCCTCAATCTGCGCCAGGACAGGCGGTGGCAGCTGCCACCGCCTGCACCGATCAACCCGGCTTGCGGATCGCAAGCAAAACGGTGTTCACGTTGGTTCCAGCGTGGGCGAAAGAACCGGGGGGAAGGTCGATCCATTTACGACCGTGAAAATAGATCGCCTCGCAACCGGCGATCATGCGGTGTAGCGCCTTGTGGCGCTGATCCTCGCCATACTCTGCCCGCGCGCTCATGATCGCCACCAGCACGCCTCCCGGTTTGAGAAAGGCGAGGGCATGGCGCACATGGTCACAGTCGCGGCCTCGATCAAAAGGCGGGTTCATTATCACTGCGTCGAACGGTGCATAATGGGCCGGGTCCAGTGCGAGAAAGTCGCCCTCGATCGCATCGGCAAAGCCATGGATTACCCGTAGCTCATGGGCGAAGCCGGGTTGCAGCTCCACGCAAGTTACATCGGCACCGGCGTTGCGTGCGGCCGAAGCGAGCGCGGCCTTTCCCGCGCTAGGCTCTAGAACGCGCTGGCCTTTGCTGATTCTCGCATGTTCGATGACCTGGGCGGCGATCTCCGGAGAAGTCATGAACGCGCCGAAATTCTTGGCGGGCGTGATATGATAGGCCGGGGCCGCTTCTGCCTCGGTCGTCTCATAGCCGTCACCGATAGCCTCGCCGTAATATTCCGCGAGCAACAGATTCACACTCTGCAAAAGGTCGTCACGCTCGAACCATATGTGCAGATTGCCATTCTTGAAGACGCGAACTCGGAAATAGTCGCCCTCGATCACCGTTGGCAGCGATCCGCGCACGCGCGCAGCATCGGCAACTTGTGAGGCGATGCTGTGTCCCTCTGAAACAGGGGGCTTTTCGTCCAGTTCCAGAAAGACGCGCTCCACGTCCCGCAACGTGTCGCGGCGCTCGTATCGGTCCCATGATCCCCATTCGTTCAAGGCGCGGTCGATGATGAGACGCGCGCCGATCTTGAAACCGTTGTGCGAGCGAAAGCGGCGATCCAGCTTGGCGAAGACGTTGGCGATGCCGCGCAAATAGAGGTCGCGCCGGTTGGTCCAGATATTTCCGAAAGTCGCGGCGCAGTTGTCGGGCGTGAACGGCACGGGATCATCGCGCAAGCCGTCATGAAACTCCTTTCGGGCCTGCTGGTCTAGCAGCTGGTCGAAACCCAGCTGCTCCATGAGGGCCGCCCAGCACCGGCGGTCCATCGTGTGCGTCAAGACGCGCTCGAAATTGTCGCGTGCGTCGATGGTCTGGCGCGCTCCCGTCTCCTTGTCGCGCTGGTCGATAGGCTGCGACTGGATGAAAGCGCGAGTCAACGTGTCCTCGGTCCAGTCGCGGCCACATGACAGCGATAGTGGGCCGCCAAGGGTCAGGCGCGCCGCCTCGTCGCGGGTTGCATGGTAGGTGTCATAGAGGCCGAGCCAAAGGGCTATGGCCTTGTCTCGGCCGTCGCAAATATCCGCAATCTGCGCGGGCGTCATAAGCTCCTGGCCCATGCTCACGCCCCCCCGAGGATAAGAGCACCAAAGCCGAAGCCCTCGGCGGCGTCCTCGATGGTGGTCACAAGGCCGTCAAAATCTTCATCCGGTCCTAGTAGGTCGGCAATCTCGATGACGGCGGGAAGGTCAGCGCCATGATTTTCGGCAAGGTCTTTGATGTAGCCGAAGCGGTCAAAATTGCCCTCTTCCTCATAGCGAGCGAGCGGAATGGTGCGGGCGGCGTTGATCCGAAGAATCGTTGCCAACGGAATGTCGGTCATGTGCTGTTTTCCCTGCCTAGAATGGAGCCGAAGGCGATGACGGGTCATCGACTTCTGCCCAGCGGCGAGCAGGGCCGGGGAATGCCGCAAATCAGGGCCGATCAGGGGGGAGGGGGATCACCCGTCCTGCACGGAGCGTAGCGAAGGAAGGGCGGGGAAACCCGCCTGATCGCCAAGCGAGGCCGCACAGCGGCCGAGACGGTCCAGCCCTTGCGGCAGGGGGCAGGAACAGGCCCCAAAGTCGAACAGCGGACGCGGCGGCATTGCCGCCTCAATCTAGGGAAAAGCGCCCGCCAGGTCATAGCATAGCGGTGACCTAGAGGACGCTGCGGCATGTCGCCGGCGACATGCCCAACGGATAGCGCCGGAAGCATCCGAGCAATCGGATCCTCCGTCATTTTAATTGCCCGAGCGGTTGCGCGACACGTCCGCATAAGGCTTGCGGCGGCACTGGCTGCACCGAAGCCGCGCGATCAGCTCGTAAATGCGGGTATCGAAAGAAATGCGGCGCGAGCGGGCGAAGTCGCCCAGCGGGGCGACAACGCGGCGACCGCAAGCGCAATAGATGCGCAGATAGCAGCCTTGCCGATACCAGATAGGATCAATGGGCTTGGGGCGGTTGTAGTTCGCGGCCATTGGGCGCTTATGCGCCAAAGGGAACAGACGGGGAACACCTCGCGCGCGCGTCGGTTATTGGATTGGCAAGGGAAAAGGGCTATATAGGCAATGCTTCGTGTGCTGATTCATTTCACGCACCTACCTGAACCCGCCGTGCTGTCACACGGCGGGTTCAAACATTTAGGGCGGGCGGCCCTGTCAGACCACCCGCCCCGCTAGATCAGCCCTTATCGGACTTCCCCAGCTTCACAATTGCGATCACGAGCGCGACGGCTGCGATCGTCAATTGAGCTGCTTCATATGCTGTCAAATCACATCACCTCCTTTGAGCGAGAGGATTTGCGAAGGGCCGCTGTCACAGTCCCTCGCCCTCGCTCGATGGGGGCTATACAACGGATTGGCGAGAATGCGCGCGAAACGCGCTTCACATTTTCGTGAAGCCGTTGGATGATCGCCGGCGACCGTTGATGAAAAGGGGAAGCTATGGGCCTCGTATCGCAGGTTAGCGCCGATGACCGGGAAAGTGCATGGCGAATAATCCGTCATCGCGAAATCATGGAACGACTGATTCCGCTTTGGGCTGTGCTTGGCGTTGCGCTGGTGCTGATGGGCGTGGACCTGGGCGGGCGTCTGCTGTGGACGCTGCCAATGATCGGATATGTCTTTGGGGTGATGGCGGTCGATCACGGCCCTGATTACCGCGCCGCGAATTATTGGGTGCCGGTCCTGGGAAGCCAAGCGGCGGCGCTGCTGCCTCTCATCGCCAGATTCTAGATCTCTCTGGAGCGGTGGCAGCTGCCACCGCTCCACGCGCGTCAAGCTCTGGCCTCGAAGCGGGCGATCAGCTGTTCCGCTACGGAAGTAATTTCGGCGGGGTCGGCGGTTTGAGTGCAATCGCCGCCTACAACAGCGCCGAGCGTGCCGCCGTCCAGTTGGACAACGTGGACACGCCACACGTCGCGCCGGAGTTCGTATTGATCGGGAAGCGGCCTCTGCATGATTTCATGAAACACCAGGTCAACCCATTGGCGCGCGTCCGGATCAGAAGACGCATCGGCGTAGTCGGCGCGGCTCGCCATGACGCTGTATCGGTCGCCTAGCATGAATTGGCGTTCGCGCGCGCGTCGGTCCTGCTCGATCCGCGTCACGCGATCTTTTTCCGCCCGCTTCATGGCCTGTTTCATCCGAACATCGTCGGCGCTGCGCGTCAGCGCCGCCATGATGTTGAGGACGCGCGCGGGCATATAATGCCCCGCGCGCTCGGCCGCCTCGATCACAAATTGCAAATCGCTGATCTCGGTGGGGGAGAGGGTGACGCGAACGGCGCTCGCCGTGTTGCTGATTTTCATGGCTGCGGCTCCGGCTCTTCCTTCGCCTTGTAGGCGGCAAGGCCGATCCACGATCCGTTATCGCCGCGAAACTGGCGCACAACATCGCCACCGTCCCAATGGCCGGTGAAGATGCCGCGCCGGTTGATGCCGCCGACGGGGCGCGTGCGCGCCGCCAGAAGGCGGGCGCGGCGCGTGTCTCGATCTAGGTGGCGCATGGGTTGCATGGTCAATCCTTCCTATTCGCTGGCGGTGTCGAGTTGCGTGCCGATCTCGTCGGCGTCGAAGTCTTCAAGGGCTGAAATCGCGCTTTCCAGTTCGGAAACTGCGGCGTCCATCGCCTGCGCGCGTTCGCTGTCCTCAAGACTGGGTGGCAGATTTTCGCGGGCGGCCTGCTCGTCATCCTTGACGGTTTCGAGCATGTCGCGCGCCTCATCCAACAGGGCCTTGCCCTTGTCGATCAGCACGCGGGCGGCGGCGATCTGCTTGCGGCGTTCGCGGTTCATGCCTCTGCCCTCACGTCGCCGCTGTCGATCTGGAAGCCTGCGCGGGCCAGCTCGTCACAAAGGGCGCGCTGCCGATCCTCGCGGGTGCCGCTGGTGGCGATGTAGCTGCACCGGCCATCGTGGAAGGCGAAGCCTGCGCGTTTCAGGCATCCGCGAAACCGCTGGTGGGTGCGGTCGCTCCAATCCAGTGTGCCCGCATAGTTGCGGAAGGCGGCGACAGCGCAGACGGAACCGTAATTCTCATCACGCCAGCTAAGCTCGATCACGGGGGGCGATTTGGTCATGGTGGCCTCCCTCAATATTCGCTGGTTAGGAGAATGGTGAGCACGCGGGTTGTGGCATCGGGATTCCATGGTTCGGCGCTGCCAAATTCAAGATCGCGGTCGTAATAGTCGAACTTCCACATGACCGAGAGGGCTGGGCGCGTGCTGTCGTCAGTCCAGCGGGTATGCCATTGGCCGATCACATCGCGATAAAGGAAACCGGCGTCATGCTCGCCGTGAGGATCGTTGTCGGGTGTGAAATCCTCAAAGCCCTCGATCATCTTGAGAATGTCGGACTGCGTATTCTCGTCCAGCGCCGCGATGCCTTGCGTAATCACGGTGCGACAAGTCACGCCCATCGTTCGCCGCGCAATGTCGTTCAGCGCCGCAACGGTGGCGATCTGGTCAGTTGTCGCTTCCATTTTCCTCACTCCTTTAGGCGAAGCCGCTGCCTGCGGCCTGCGGCTCTGACCCGCTGGCGAAGCGCGGGATGGGGAGGGGGGAGCAAAATCGATGGGAGTGGTGCGGGCGGCGCGACTAGGGAGGCCCCGGCGCGCGCGAGCGCGCCGGAACTGGCCGAACTTGTCGGGCAACCCGGTCCTGTCGATTATGCTTCGGGAACGAAAGGGCGGGTGCCCTTGGTGTTCCCCCGGTGGCAGCTGCCACCACTGACGGAGCGCGGCCCTGGGCCGCTCGATCCTATGTGGCAGCTGACAGACTACGAAGCGCGCGGCCCTGGCCGCTCATTTTCAGCGCTCGCGGTCCTTTGATTTCTCGGCGGTCGGCGTCGGTGATTTGCCTTCGCGCAATGTTGCGGCGACATGGGCCTTTGCGCTTTCGACGATCTGCGCCAGCTGTTCCTTCGATGCGCCGCGCTCGGTAGCTGTCGCGACGCGCTTATCAATGGCGAGCTGGAATTGCGCGAACCTGGCATCGGCGCGGTTCTGCTCAGGCGAGTTTTTCTCGAATTGCGCGGCAAGGCGTAGATCAACCTGACTGACGCCGGGAGGCATGACTTGCAGACGTAGCGCGCGATCGGCGGCCTGAATGTCGCGGTCGGTCATTTTCGAAAGGAAATCTGCGGCGCCCGCGCTGATGGCGCGGACTCTTTGCAGCGGGTCCATACCCTCGGACCAATTGACTTCGATCTGATGATAGCGGCGTTGCTCAATCAGCTGAAGGTGGTGCATCGGCCCTTTGGGATCGCGGAAAAAGGCAAGCTCCTGCGCTGAACGCGCGGCCAGCTGGCGCATGTCAGCGGACGTTTCCGCGATCCGATTAAGCTGCTCATGCTGCCGCGACGCAACGGTTTGCGCAGTAGGTAGGTAACGGCTGATTTGATCCTTGGCCTGCTCGATACTCATTGCGCGTCGTTCGCCAACTGGCATGAGAGATTCCATCGAGGGTGGAAACGCGATGCCCGCTGGCCCACGCGCTGGCTCGACGCGGTTCTGTTCGAGGGGCATGGCATCACGGATGACTTTGGCGAGGGAGGCGTGATTTCCAGTATGGAAGCTGTCGCGGCTCGCCTCCATCCAGTCCTTCGGCCCCATTGCCTGGATCGAGACGAATTTCTCGGCCGCAAGGGAATGTAGCTGCAAGTGCAGCCGCATGGTGCGACCATTGCCCTCACGGAACGGATGAACGGCATTTAATTCGGAAATATGCCGCCCCATGGTATCCGCAAAGCGATCACGATCCATCGACTTGAGGGTTTGGAGGTCGGGCAGCTGCTTAAATTCGTGCTCCATGCTGCGGGCAATGAAGTGCGCTCGGGCAAAAGTGCTGCCGGGTTTGCTTATGTCCACAGTCCGAAAGCGCCCCGCCCAATCATATACGTCCTGAAACAGATGATTGTGCAGTTCGCGATACTCGCGCGCGTTCGTCGCCGGCGCGGCGCGCTGCACAACCAGCTCGCCATGTCGGACAACCGAGAAGAAAGCTTCTCGCTCCTTGAGGATATTATCGTCGCGGATTCCCAGCTTGTTCCGAAGAACGTCGCTGTTACGCCAGGTGTAAGGGTCGCTCACCTGTCATGCAGCGAGTTTCTGGCGGGACAGAACATCACGGTTGTAGTCCTGCGCCAGACCAATCGCCACATCGACGGGAATTTGGGTTTCGACCAACAGCAAACAAAAAGAGTGGTCATCCGAAACCAATTCAAGTCCTTCAATCTTGCAATTTGCGATTGCTTCGCAATAAGCTGCCATCACGTCAGGAATCTCTTCCTGCCGACGCGGCTCATACCCCATCGCCTTGATGCGATTCCTGTAGGTGTCGATGATATTTTCCATTTTGCACCTAAAAACGACCTGCTCCCGCCCATAGTTAACATGTCGGGATTTGTATATAAACCACATTGAGTAGCCCCCATATTTCACTTTCCTGAAATGGGACGCCGCGCTTGCGCGGCGTCTCGTGCATTTAGCAGGGCGGGTCATTCAATCCGCTTGGTCGGTCATCATCGCCAACAGGTAGTCGGCGGCGTTCTGAGCCTCACGGGCAGCCTCGAAAATCGCGCGCTTGTCGTTGCGGAGCGCGGTCAACCAGTGCTCGATATACGCGGCATGGTCTTCGCGTTCCTCGACCTTGAAACCGACAATCGCGCCGATGAAGGATGCGCCCAGCTCGGCTACGAGCTCGTCCCTCGCATAGTCGGCGCGGCTCGTTGAAATCAGGGTTTTCCGGTTGAGGCGGCTTTCATGCCCTGCATGATGCACGGCCTCGTGCGCAAGCGTGGCATAGTAGTCGTCGGCGGAATGGAACGCTTCAAAAGCAGGCATTTGGATATAGTCGTCGCGGGTGTGGTAATAGGCTTGCGATCCGCCGATGCGAACGGTTGCGTCGATGCGAGAGAACATCACTTCAAGCTCAACGTCGCGGGTTTCGGGATTGGTAATGATCGGGGCGGGCGCGGGATATTTGCCGTCCAGTCCCTCGACCTGATCGGCATTGAAAACCGTGTATCGTTTCAGAAACGGAATGGCGCGCTCGTCGTCCGTCTCGGAGTCCTTCACGACAAGCTTGTTAGCATAGACAACGGTGGTCCCCTTGCTGCCCTTCCGGACATTGCCGCCAAGCTCCAATGCCTGTTTGAAGGTCAGCCAATAGGGGGAGGCGAAGCCCTGACGCATGGCGCTGGCCCAAAGGCTGAGGACGTTGATCCCACGATAGGCGACCCCATTGTGCCGGAGCGGAATGGTCGGCCCACCGCTCCACGGCTTCACCCAAGGCTTGGTGCCCGCTTCGAGCATCGCAAGAATGTCGTCGGTGACGGCCTGATAAATGTCGATCCGGTTCGTTTCCTTAGCCATTTTCCTCACTCCTTTAGGCGAAGCCGCTGCCTGCGGCCTGCGGCTCTGACCCGCTGGCGAAGCGCGGGATGGGGAGGGGGGAGCAAAATCGATGGGAGTGGTGCGGGCGGCGCGACTAGGGAGGCCCCGGCGCGCGCGAGCGCGCCGGAACTGGCCGAACTTGTCGGGCAACCCGGTCCTGTCGATTATGCTTCGGGAACGAAAGGGCGGGTGCCCTTGGTGTTCCCCCGGTGGCAGCTGCCACCACTGACGGAGCGCGGCCCTGGGCCGCTCGATCCTATGTGGCAGCTGACAGACTACTAAGCGCGCGGCCCTGGCCGCTCATTTTGGCGGCGGCTTGCATGATTTTGTGCTGTTCGTCGCACCCATCGGGATTTTCTTCCTCAACAGGCGCATTCGCTAATCGCAAAGGCCGGGCGGTGGCAGCTGCCACCGCCCCCAAGTTTGCGGGGAGCGCGGGAGTGAAGCGCGCTCCCCGTGCCGTCATGCCGCTTGGCTTTCGCTATCGGCGGCATCGGGCAAGGCAGAGGGTCGAAGGGCGGGGGGCAGGATGCGCCGCCCCGCAAGGCGCTCGTTGACCGTCACGGCAAGGTCAGAGCGCTTCATGGTCTGGCAATTCTCTACAGCGTCGTTGCCGCAACCTTCGGCCAGCAGCTTCAAGAGCGTGGCCTTGCTAAGCTGGTCATAGAATACCTGATTAGGTTCCCACTTGTCGGCCATGTTGATCTGCGCGGCTCCGACGATCTGCGCCAGCTGGCGGTCGCGGTCGCTGTGGAACGAAAGGCTCGTGATCTGCGAGGCAACGCAGTAGGCCAGCAGCCGCAATTTCGCTTCGCTGTCCATCTGGCGCATGTCGTCCAGCGTGGGTGTTTCGGCCAAGCGGTCAAGATCGGCCCTTGCGATCTCGTCAATGTCGGCAATCGTGGAATGGCCCATGACCGCATCGTCAACATGGAAGCGGTTCTTCTCGGCGGTGATTTCGGCGGCTTGTTGCCACGAATAAGCGTTGCCGCGAACCTGCCCCAAGAGGCCCGTTAAGAGCACGTCCAGCGCCAGCTCCGGGTCGCTGGCAAGGGCTTCCCGAACCGCCATCGTGCGGATGCCGCCCAGCTGATCCATGACTTTCTGCGAGTAGTCGGGGCGAGGAGGCTTGGGGCCATCGGCGGCGGTGCCCTTGGCGGTGCGGGTGAACGCGACCTGTTCGATACCGTCATGGCCGATGAAGACGATAAGCGAGTGCTCGGCCTTCTGCTCGGCGGTGAAAACGCGGCAAGCCGATACGATAGCGTCCTGTTTGCGGGTCAGGGCGCGCAACTCGTCGTCATAGTCGTGATCGTCCTCGTCCACCTCGCTTTCCCGCTTGGCGATTGCCGCCTCGATCTCGACCAGCTGCGCGGTTTCTTCCTCGGTCGGATCGCGCTCGCCAGCGGGTTCCAGATGGCCGCGCATCCAGTAGGAATCAGGCCGGTAGAGCTGCCCTTCTGCATCGCGCCAGCCATCTTCGCGCGCCGCCTTGGCGATGGCGTCGAGCCGATCTTGCACAAGGTCCATGACAAGGCCCGCATCATCGCAATAGCGACGTTCTCCGAAAAGATCGGTGGTGAAGGTGCCGCCTGCGGCGCAATAGGCTTCCTCGCCTACAATGCGAAAATGCTTGTCGGTATCGGCAACCTTCTCCTGGGTGAGCATGGCGCGGATTTGGTGGGCGTTGTCGCCGGTGCGCTTGAAAACCTCAAGCTGGCGGTCCTGATCGTCGGTCAGCGCGAAAGCCTGCGCCGCGCCCATGCCGATTTCGTCTTTCTGGAAGGCTTTGAGAATGGTCGGGTGCAGCGCCGCCAGCTTCAACACGCGGCGGACATAGGCCGGGGAGACGCCGAACGATGCTGCAACATCGTCAACGTCCTTGCCGCTGTCGATGATCGCCCGATAGGCTGCGATGGCATCGGCGGGGTGCATGTCCTCGCGCTGCGCGTTCTCGGCAAGCGAGATTTCCAGCGCCTCGTCCTTGCTGCGGATTTCAACGGGAACCTCGAAAGTGCCGGGGATGGCCTTTGCCTTCTGCAACAGCTTCAAGGCCCGGTAGCGCCGCCCTCCGGCGCAAATCCTGATTTTGCCGTCTTCATCATAGCCGATCAGGTTTTGCAGCACGCCCCGCGCCTGAATGTCGGCGGCGAGGGCTTCGATTTCCTTGGGCTTCACCTTCCGCACGTTGAGGTCGGAAAGCGCCAGCTTGTTCAGTTGGATGGTCTGGATGGTCATTTTTCACTCCTTTAGGCGAAGCCGCTGCCTGCGGCCTGCGGCTCTGACCCGCTGGCGAAGCGCGGGATGGGGAGGGGGGAGCAAAATCGATGGGAGTGGTGCGGGCGGCGCGACTAGGGAGGCCCCGGCGCGCGCGAGCGCGCCGGAACTGGCCGAACTTGTCGGGCAACCCGGTCCTGTCGATTATGCTTCGGGAACGAAAGGGCGGGTGCCCTTGGTGTTCCCCCGGTGGCAGCTGCCACCACTGACGGAGCGCGGCCCTGGGCCGCTCAAACTATTGCGGTCGCTTTAAGAAGGAGAACCAGCGGCGGCGTGGGGGCTTTGCGACAATGGGAGGATCGATCTGATCTCCGCCAGCTTCATTCCAGAAGGCTTGCCAGCGTTCTGATTCAGCGCGGAGAGCTGCGGCGCGCTCATCAACCGCCCGCAAGCGTCTATGATAATCGTGAGGGGACCTGCTCATGAAAACGCTGTGAGCCTGATTGGATAATGGATGGTGGTGTTCCAGGGTTAATGCCGGAACTATCAACGCAAGGCATGGGGTTAGAGATCAAAGCCCGGAGAGCGCGAAGCACGCGGCGATCGAGCCAACCAGAGCGATCAGGAGAACGGGACGCCTCGGCGCTGCACTGACGGTGATGGTCGCGCCGGCGCAGGCCCATAGCAAGGTGGCGGCGGGACCGGCCCGGTAGATCAGGAAGCCGATATAGCTGTTCGGCAGGAACTGCGGATAATCGACAATCAGGCGTGCGACGATCCCGCCGCCTGCGAGAATGAGCGCGGCGATCAGCCATGCCGCGATTGCCTCGATGCGCGGCGATGCACTGTGCCTGGGCGCGGCCTGCATCGTCGTTCGCGTCGCATCATTCATGCTGATCTTCCCTTATAGCCCTGACCGTCACCCGAATGGGCGGAGACGGCTTTGCTGGCTCCGTGGAGCCGCGCGGCGCAGCCGTGTGGTGGAATAGGGCAGGTTCCCGGCTCCGATCATTTGCACTTGTTCGGCAGCTGGCCCCTCTCGATCGCCAGATTCCTCATCGCCTCGTAATCGACACCCCAAAGGCCTCGTCGCTCATCGGCAGCGTCTTTCATGAAACGGGCATAGGCCAGCCCTGAATGTTGCCTGTAATCAACGGCATATCCATGGCGTACCATCGTTGCCGAAACAGATGCCCCATTCGACCGAAACCGGCACGACAGGTTAGACCGGCCCCAGCTCGTCCGCCGCGTGTTGCATATCGGCTCGATCGTCAACTTTTCGTCCTGAAAATCGCTCGTGCAATCCATGCCGCCATTTTGCTTCACCAGCTCTTCCAAATAGAGCTGCGCTGCGATCTTGGGCACATTGCCCTTGCCGTCCTCATCCGGCGCATCAATTCCCGACAACCGCACCCGCTTTTTATCGAGCGTTTCGAGCGTATCGCCGTCGATAATGCGCGGGTTCTCGACATGGATTGAAACCGGCTCGCTATTCCTCGCCTGCATCTGATTGAACAGCGCGCCGAACGCGAAAACAGAGAGAATGGGCAACGCGATTTGCTGATTTCGCGGCCATTTTTTGAAACCTCGGATCAGCACCTGGCTCTCTCCTGAAGAATGTCGTTCCAGTCCATCGGCGCCGGGGCTGGCGGGAGGATGATTTTCAGTTCGCGGTCGTTGGCAGTGAGGTGGTCGCGCGCGTCCTCTATGGCCTGTGCGGCTTCCTGGCCGTGTTGCGAGTAGATGACGATTTTGCGGATGCGTTCGGGGATCGCGATCAGGCCATAGCGGCGAATGCCGCCAGCGCCCCACACCTTGAATTTCCCGTCACTAAGCTGGGTGACGGAAACGGCTTCCTCGAAGCCTTCCGCGAGGCGCAGAACATCGCCGGTTGGCTGGCCGCCGATCCGCATGGCGGCGTGTCGGACCAGGCCGAGCGTCAATTTCGCCTCGCGCAGCGCCGCATGGTAGCGTTTCTCGCCGGTTGCTGGATCGAGCAAGATCCGCTGCACGGCGATTATGCCTTCGTCGGCCTCGAACGGCACGAGAAGGGCAGGATGCTCTTCGCGGGCGTCGGGCGGACCAACGATGCAGCGCGGAGCGAAGCGGAGCTTGAGGCCGGTCGGGTCGATTGCGCGCGAACGCAGATAGCGTTCAGCCGCGGTGCCTGCGATCGGCACGGCGGAATCCCATAGTTGGAGGGCGAGCTTCCGGCGCGAGGGTTCGGGCGCGCGATCGACCGTTTCACCGCTCGTGTGGCGATTGATTTTGCGGCTGTTGAGCGCGGACCAGACGGCTTCCTGACTGCAACCGGCCCAACATTTGAATAGGACGGCCTTCTTGCCGGGGGTGACTTGGAGCGACGGATTGCGGTCGTTGTGGGCTGGACAGCAAACCATGCCATATGAGCCGCGCCAGTGGCCGCCCATATCCGCTACGATCTGACGTGCGCGTGCTTCGACGTCCATCTGCATCGAACTTCTTTCGTCAACGGTATCCCGACATTGGGATTTATACACATTTCACGATGGCGGGCAAACGGTCGGGATACATGCCAATATCGCGCATGGCCCGACTAGGGCCATTCAATATAAATATCTCCGCCGGTTATCTTCACTTGCGGATGACTCACGTTCTTTCGCCTCAATCGCTTGGCCCAGGCTGGCGAGAATGTCCGCCAGCTCGCGCTTGTCCCGCTCTTCGCGGGTTAGCTCCCATAGGGGCAGCTGATCCCTCATGCGCTCCATGTCGCGCGCCGCCTCGATCTGGCGATATTGTTCGCAAGCGGGGGCTGGATCGGCCGCGACGCCGCGACGGCGGCGAGCAGCGAAGATTTTCGAGAGGAAGGCGGGGAAGAGGAAGCGATAGGCGTTCGTGGCCTGCTTGATGCGCGGGCCAGCGCCTTGCGTTTCGTGGTCGGGAACCGGCTCGTAGCGCCTGAACCAGTCGATAATTCGCGCGTCTTTGAGACGCGAAAGCGCCTGAACGACGCAATTCTTGCTGAGGCCGGTTCCATCCATGATCGTGTGAAGACTGGGGAACAGCGCGCCAGTGCTATAGTCGATGACGCGGGCCAGGAACTCGATGATCTGGATGCCGGCCTGTCCGATAGCTCCGTTGCGAATGCGCGGTGTGGTTGTCCGCCGCTGCGCGAGCGTTTGCCGCTCGTAGAGCTTTGCGGCTTCGATCATCTCGCGCATCTGGCGAGCATTGCGGATCGGTGTGTAAGCCTTGGCCCGCTTTTCGTGGCCTACGGCGATGCTGCCGGCCCAGACTTTGACGCGCGGTTTTTCGGCACGCGCAAGCAAGGCGCGGTCGATCGTGGCGAGGCCGGTGCTACGCAGCACGGCGCCTATGGAAGTGGTCATGCGGACCTCCCTTCGTCGGTCCCGCGAGGCCAAGCACCATCGCTCCCGAAAGCACGCTTTCGAGATTGACTTTCGCCGCAGCACCACCGATAAAGAGAGCCAAGTTAGAAGCGCTCACTTCGGTGGCACAAACAGCCCTCGCTCAGCCAAGCGAGGGTTTTTTGTTGTCCTGTCGCCTCGGGGAGCCACCCCGCACGCAACAGATGAATCGCCGACTCCAAGGCGGAATCAGCGCGTCATAACTGGCTCAAGTTTAAGGGGTTGGCAAGAATAAGCGTGCGCGCACGCTTATAACGCGCTCGTCACGCCAATTTGCGGTAGTGGCGCAGATAGTCGGGATATTCGATCCCGCGTGCCTTCAAGAGATTGATCGTCGCCTCTTCGACCAGGGCAGCAACGGACGTTTGTTCGCGCTCAGCGAGGTTCTTGATCTCGGCCGCCAGCTCGGGTTTCACCGATGCTGCGAGATTTCGCGTGTTGGCGCGGCTCGGCCGACGCCGGGGCAAAGGAACCGGGAGAAGAGGGTCTTCCTGTCTTTTCGGGCGCGCCATAGGTCTAGAACACAAGAGGTTGGTGTGGTGCCGGAATAAGCGTGTTGACACGCTTAATGGCTGTAATGTGGTTGCGCGGCAAGAGACGACAAGCCGGGTTGCCCTCGCCGTCAAAGCGAGGATAGACATATCCTAATCGGTAAAAGGGAATAAATCACGATGCCGCATAGCGACGATTGGCAGTATGATCCGATCCTTGAGCGCGAACTAACCACCCGCCGCCCTGCTGGGGGAATGATCCAAGCGGTCGAAATTGCGCAACTGCCGTCGAGTGAATGGATCATCAATGTCAAAGTATCGTGGCGTGGCGATAAGTGGCTGAATGTCTGCCTATTCGAGCAACCAACGCTTAAAACCTACAAGCGACTGTCAAGCGCTGTGCGGCATGTCGTGCTCGATTACGGATATGAGGATGACCATATCCGATTGGTTCCCGACAAACAATGCAGCAACAAATTGGCGTTTTAGGCTTCCCTTTCCCCCTCATCGTGATATGTGCATAAATCTCGATGACGAGGGAGAAAGCGATGAAAGCTTTTAATTTCGCGCTCGCGACCGCCTTGGTGGGGGCTGCGGTGCAATCGACCCCCGCTGTAGCGTCGGATAATACTTGGGCATGTGAGGTTGTGCTGTGCATCTCCAACCCGGGTGGTCCGACGCAATATCCAGCCTGTGTTCCACCGATAACGAAACTGTGGCGCGTGCTGGCTCTCGGCGGCAGCTTCCCGACATGCACGGGCGGGGGCATCGCCAAGACCAAATACAAGAAGCCGGATGATGGGAGGCCTGGTCGCTTGACGGTCACTTGGACTGACGGGCGGCAACAGACCTACTATCAGCCGCGCAACTGACCGGGAGCGGGAACGTGTTCCTCGAAACCGGGGCCGTTCTTTCGCTGGCGGCGCAATGCGCCCCAGCGGTAGCGCCGCATACGATCGCCGCGATCGTGGATGCGGAATCTTCGAACTATGTTTTTGCGATCAACGTCAACGGCGTGGCCAGTCAGCCTCGCCGTCCGCGTAATGAGGCTGAGGCCATCGCAACCGCGCGCTCCTATGTGGCTCGCGGCTACAGCGTGGATCTCGGCCTCGGCCAAATCAATTCACGCAACATGGGATGGCTCGGCCTAACGTGGGACACTGTTTTCAAGCAGTGCTCCAATATCGAAGCGGCAGGCCGGGTGCTCCTGTCCAATTTCCGTTCGGCCAAGACGGGGCGCACCCCGCAAGAGGCCCTTCGGGTCGCACTCAGCATGTATAACACAGGCTCTCAATCGAGAGGTTTCCGCAACGGCTATGTCGCCCGCGTGGAGAACGCAGGTCGCCGCGTCAGCGGTCGGCCTGCGACCGCAATCCCGACTGTCATCGTGGGCGATCAGCCCGCCAGCGCCGCCATGAGCGACACTGGCGCCGGTCGTGTGCCGGTGGAGCTGGCGGAAATCGCAGCGGAGAACATGGAGGCGGCTCCACCGCCTGCACCGCCTGCGTGGGATGTTTTCGGCCGCGCCCAACACGCGCGGATTGGTTCGTAAGGCGAAGATAGGAGTTATCGAATGTTTCGTATCTGG